>JAISEA010000052.1 GCA_031264475.1 Treponema sp.
ATCCATTTAGGAAGCAAAATGAATCGTTCTTTTAATCAGAACGAGTCGTTGTTTTAAGCAAAACGGATCATTTCTGACGCAAAATAAATCATTCTTGACGCAAAACGGGTCATTTCTGAAGCAAAACGGGTCATTTCTGAAGCAAAACGGGTCGTTTCTGACGCAAAATGGGTCGTTCTTGACGCAGAATGAATCGTTTCTGACGCAGAATGAATCGTTTCTGACGCAAAATGAGTCGTTTCTGACGCAAAATGAGTCGTTCTTTTAAGCAAAATTGATTATTTGACTTGTTTGACGTTTTGATCGGGCAGTTCTTTTAGTATACGGGCGTAAGGTTCGCCGGTGCGTGGATCCGCGGCTTGCGGTAACAGCGCCAAAAGCGGGACAAGGGCAAAAGCCCGTTCCCGTAAACGCGGGTGGGGAATTTCCAGAGACCGATTAGACAAAACCCGCTGACCAAAGAGCAGTATGTCAATGTCGAGCGTCCGCTCCCCCCACCGTTGTTCCTTTGTCCTGTCCCTGCCAAAAGCCGCCTCTATGCGGTGAATGGCTTCCAATAACCCTTCCGCCGTGAGAGCGCAGGCGCCGCAAACCGCCGTGTTGAGAAAAGGCGGCTGATCCGTAACGCCCTGAGGCGCGGTCTTGAACATCGGCGCGACCCGTAAATCCGTCAAGATTTCCTGCAAATGCCTTATGGCGTTTGCCAGAATCGCGCTCGAATCACCTTTATTTGAACCGAGTCCTAAAACAACTAATTCCATTTTAACTTTTAATACGCGGGTGGAGGCTATACGCGATTGTAAACGTATAGCCTCCGTGTAGGTTACTATACTGCGTCCGTATCGGAGTCAGTGTCGACTGGGGCGATTGCGGAATCTATGGGTAGTTCCGACTCTGGGGCTGTGGTTTTCTTGGCGCGGGTTTTTTTTAGCAGACCACCGCCGCCTTCTTCCTTAGGGGGCGCAATGGGTTTTGGGAATTCGCGGTCAGGAAACATAAGTTTGCGGATTTTGAATTCAACCTCAGCCGCGAATTCGGGGTGTTCATCCAGATAAGTACGGGCGCTTTCCCGTCCTTGTCCGATTTTCTCGTCGCCGTAAGAGAACCATGAGCCTTTCTTGTCGATGATTTCGTATTTCACAGCCGCGTCAAGGAGTCCGCCCACCGCCGAGACGCCCTTGCCGAACATGATTTCCATCTCCACTTTGCGGAACGGCGGCGCGACTTTGTTCTTCATTACTTTCACGCGCACGCGGTTGCCGACCGCGTCCGAATCGCTTTTCTCAATGGTTTCAATCTTGCGGACGTCCAAACGAATGGACGCATAGAACTTGAGCGCGTTGCCGCCGGTTGTTGTTTCTGGGTTGCCGAACATCACGCCGATCTTCATGCGGATTTGATTGATGAAGATGAGAATCGTCCTTGATTTGCTGATGATGGCGGTGAGTTTCCGCAAAGCCTGACTCATCAAGCGCGCTTGGAGTCCCATGTGAGAGTCTCCCATGTCCCCGTCGATTTCCGCTTGCGGGGTGAGAGCCGCCACAGAATCCACCACGATAACGTCAACCGCCCCGGAGCGCACAAGGTTTTCCGCGATTTCCAGCGCTTGCTCGCCATTGTCCGGCTGGGAAACCCACAAGTTTTCAACATCCACGCCGAGATTTCTCGCGTAGACAGGATCGAGCGCGTGTTCCGCGTCTATGAACGCCGCGATGCCGCCAAGTTTCTGCGCTTCCGCCATGCAGTGGAGCGCCAGAGTCGTCTTGCCCGAAGATTCCGGACCGTAGATTTCTATGATCCTACCACGCGGGTATCCGCCTATGCCGAGGGCTTCGTCCAGCAGAATCGAGCCAGACGGAACAACTTCGATGCCAGACGCTATGCTATGGTCGCCCATTTTCATGATAGCGCCGACCCCGAATTGTTTCTCTATTTGAAGCCGCGCGGCTTCGAGAGCTTTTTCCTTTTCTTCGATAGAAATCAAATGAGCCGCGCCGCCGTGACTCTTTTTACTTTCAGCCATTTACCGTTTTCCTCCAGTATTTGTTTGATATTCTCTCATGTGAGAGTCGCTTACTATATGGTATTCAAATGTAATTTGCTTTTAAAGTATAGCAAAAAAACACCCTTTACGTCCACCACCCGCAGGGTGTTAGACAACTTCACACGGGGTGTTGTTTGACACCCTTCGGGTGTTTAAATACTTCACAAGGGGTGTTGTCCGAAAGGGGGATCCGCTGACTCCGTCTTGACGGCTACGCTTGCTCGCAAGCGGAGCCTGTTCGATGCTAGGGGTTCCACTGACATCGCATCCAAGGTGTCAGACATCTTCGCAATGGGCATTGTTTGAAAGGAACGCGACAGAGCAAGAAGTTTTAAAACACCCGAAGGGTGTGGAATAATTTATAAGGACGTGGTATAGTAATAGTAGAAAGGAGAACCGAATGAGAAAAACTTTACCGATTTTGTTCTTTATGGTTATTATCTTTTTCCCCGCGGGCAAGGCGTGCGCCCAGAGCAAGGCGGTTCAACTAGGATTTGGTTTTGAAGGAAACATGAATACAGCCCACGGCGGGGCTTTTGGGCGTTCTATAAGCGTTGATATCCAGCTTTTCAAATATATAGTCAACGGCGTTGCTCTGACCATAAGCGATGACTTCGAAAGATTTACCGCCATAGAGCCAGAGACCTTCGTGCGTTATTACCTTCCGCTTAACAGCATCCCCGCGTTGAGAGAGAAGGCTCTTTTCAACATAAAAGACGGCGGTTTCTTTGTTCAAGGCGACCTAGGCGTGAGCATAGACATGGGGCTTACGACTAATGTTACGCCCCGACTTCTTGGCGGGCTGACTATGGGTCTGCGCTACTTATACAAGGACGGCGACTACTATATAGAACCCTTTCTCAAGACAGGCTACCCCTTTCTCTTTGGCGGCGGCTTGAGATTCGGGTGCAAATTTTAATCTTTTCAAAGAGGCGTTAAAATGAAACGATTCTTTTACCTTTTACCGATATTTCTTATTGCTTGCGGCAATCCTTTCTACGAGGAGTCCTATGAATCGCCTGACGACGTAGTTTCGATAAAGGTAACCGAACCATCGAAAAGACTCTACAAATACGGCGAGGCGTTTGATCGCAGTGGGTTGAGTGTCGAAGCTTTTCGGCGGAATGGAACCTCGTATGCCGAAAAAACCCCCGTCATATCGGGTTTCGACTCCACGCGGGAAGGTATTCAGACTATAACGGTTTCCGCAGGCGGAAAATCTCATCAATTTATCGTGGGAGTGATGCTCTTTGCGATGAAGCCTTCGTCCCCGGAGATTTCCGTACAAAGAAACGGAGCTATTACGCTTGAAACTGAAAATGAAACAAGCGTTTCATGGACGGTTTATATATTCAAGGACAGTCTTTTAGAATCCTCGCCTAAACTCGATCCGCGAACCGGCGCAAGCATAGCCTTCAACGCGCCGTTCAGCGCGGGAGACTATATAATCGCGGCGAATCTTCGGGTAAAAGGCGTAACATCGTGTCGTTTTTACCTATTAAGAGTCATCTAACACACCCTTCGGGTGTTTCAATACTTCACAATGGTTATTGTCCGACACCCAAAGGGTGTTTACTGACTTCACACGGGGTGTTGTCGAAAGGGGACGCCGCTGACCCCGTCTTGACGGTTACGCTTCACCCTTCGGGTGTTGGACGACTTCACACGGGGTGTTGTCGAAAGGGGACAGCGGCGAGCGGACGGTGTCAGACGCGGCGTGGTGTCAGCGTGGTGTCGGACACCTCGCCGCTGACACCGCACGTCTGGCACCACGCCGCTGACACCACGCTGACACCACGCCGCCGGACACCGCGTGTCTGACCCCGCGCTGACACCGCACGTCTGGCACCACGTTGCTGACACCACGCCGCTGACACCGCACTGACACCACGTGTCTGACACCACGCCGCCGACACCGCGCTGACACCGCGTGTCTGACACCACGCCGCTGATCCCACGCCGCTGACACTGCACGTCTGACACCACGCCCTGACACCACGCTGACACCACGCCGCCTTTAGTTCATCTAGCTCATTCATCGTTTCCACCTTTATCCTTTTGGGCAGCATATCTTCCCGCCCATACTGCTTCAGCCACCTGCTTAGTGTCGAACCTCCACGAATCCCATTTCTGCGCCTCGCTTCGTTTAGGTTCTGATACTTCCCGTTGCCCATGTCCTCCACTAGCCTGCGCTTAAACGCCTTGCTGTATCTTATCACATCTCGCATCTTTCTTCTCCTCTCGTGTCAACTTTACACCAGGACGCGACATAACTGCTAACTGCTATTTGTTATTTGCCCTAACAACGCGGAGGTTCCGCTTGTTTACAAGCGTAACCGTCCTGTCGGGGACAGCGGGTCCGCCTTTCTAACAACAACCCGTGTGAAGTCGCCTAACACCCGAAGGGTGTTGACTGTTTTTCAATTTTTTGCTATTATGTCATAATATTTTCTATATAAGGATTTGTTATGTATGCATTAGTAGAGATTAAAGGCAAGCAGTATAAAGCTGAAAAAGACGCTCTCTTAAAAGTAGACCTTCTTGACGCTGAACCCGGTTCAACATTGAACATCGATTCCGTGTTGCTCGTATCGGACGACCTAGAGACTATGGTGGGTACGCCTTATGTCGCAGGGACTCATGTTATTGCGACTGTAGAATCCCACGAAAAAGACAAGAAAATCATCGTTTTCAAGTACAAGGCAAAGAAGGACTATCGACGAAAGCAAGGGCATCGGCAACGGTATTCTATCATCAAGATTAACGACATTGTAGCCGTATAACAAGCGCACGAAATTGTGATTCTTGCGGGAACAGCGCGGAATTTATAATGATAGAGATAAGTATTCATTTAGAAGATGGTCTTTTACGCTCTTGTTTCATAAACGGGCATGCGAAAGCCGGTCCAAGAGGTAAAGATATTGTCTGCGCGGCAGTTTCCACACTTGCCAAGACAGCGTGGCAAGTGCTTTCTATAAGAAAAGGCGTAACAGTCTTGGGAGAAGCCGCTGAACGTGGAGAATTTTCTCTTGAAGTAACGGCGTGCAAAAGCCAAGAGGCTTTTCTTGCAGGTATTAGTGCCTTCCTCATGGAAGGATTTGAATTGGTGGCAAGAGAATATCCAGAAAACTGTAGAGTGACAGTCGTCAAGGCGTGATTGACCACTATGAATACTATTTAAGGAGACAAAACTATGGCCAGAAAAAGAGGCGGAAGCGGTGCGAAAAACGGACGGGATTCTAATCCCCAGTATCTCGGTATAAAAGCATCGGGCGGTTCCACGGTAAAAGCAGGAACTATTATTGCAAGACAGCGGGGAACAAAGATTCACCCCGGAGAGAACGTAGGATTGGGTGGCGATTACACCCTCTTCGCTTTGATTGACGGAGTCGTCTCCTTCAAAGATCGCCGCGGCCGCAAATTCGCGGCTGTAACGGCGCAGTAGGAGGAGAGAATAGAGAGTAAAGAACAGAGGACGAGTTCTCAATAAGACTCCGTTTTCTGTTCTTTATTTTTTGTTCCCTGTTATCTTGGAAAAATTCGCTGACGAAGCGGTTATTGAAGTATCCTCTGGTAAAGGCGGAAACGGTTGCGCCGCTTTCCGAAGGGAAAAGTTCGTGCCAAAAGGCGGACCTGCCGGTGGAGATGGGGGAAGAGGTGGGGATGTAATCTTCACCGTCCGAAAGAATCTACGAACACTAGCGCATCTCCGTCATAGGCACGAGTTCAAGGCTGAAAATGGACATGATGGACAAGGCGGTGGCAAATACGGCAGAAACGGTGAGGATATCATCGTGCCGGTGCCGCCCGGAACCGTGCTGAAGGACGCAAACACAGCCGAAGTTCTGGTAGACTTCGGTAAGACTCCGCAAGACAATAGACTTCTCAAAGGCGGTAACGGTGGGTGGGGCAATATACATTTCAAGTCTTCGGTGAATCAAGCCCCGCGTACCGCTCTGCCGGGTAAAGAAGGAGAGAGTCGGCTTCTCAAAGTGGAGCTATTGTTGATAGCCGATGTTGGTTTTGTTGGATTTCCCAACGCGGGTAAATCTTCGCTGTTGGATAGATTCACTAATGCACATCCAAAAATCGCTCCCTATCCCTTTACCACGAAAATTCCCAACCTTGGCGTGTTGACCGCCTCTGGACGCGACATCATCCTTGCGGATATTCCGGGGTTGATAGAAGGCGCTTCAAGCGGTCTGGGGCTTGGTATTCGTTTTCTGAAACACATCTCGCGCTCCGCGGCTCTCGCCTTTCTCATTGACCTCTCTGACGACAACTATCTCTCTGCATTTGATACTCTTCAGAAAGAGCTTGAGAACTTTTCCCCTGATTTGACACGAAAGAAACGACTCGTCATCGGCACGAAAATCGACACTGACGGCACAAGCGAGCGTCTACAGGAACTCAAGAGAAAATACCTTGCGGAAACAGTCGTAGGCGTGTCTGTCTTTTCAGCTGAAGGTCTCGAAGAGCTGGAGAGCTTGATATTGAAGCTTGTGCAAGAAGGGGAAACCAAAGAAACTACTTGGAAATCTGAACCTTGCGCTTTCAAACAATGAGCCTTCTATCCCTTAGCTTTATTTTCAATCAACCAATATGAAACTAGCGATATTCGGGGGGAGTTTCAATCCTCTGCATATAGGACATCTCACGTTAGCGTCCGCGGTAACTTCGCTTGGCTATGACCGTGTTATTCTTGTTCCCGCGTTTGAGTCGCCGTTCAAACAGGGCGTAACAAGCGTAAATCCGCAAGACAGGCTTGATATGCTTGCGGCATCTATTCCTGCGGACGTGCAACTCGCAGTGGATGACTGTGAAATCCGACGAGAAGGCGTCTCCTATACCATTGATACCCTCGACGACATCGCTCGCCGCTACTACCCGGACGGCAAATTGGGACTCGTTATTGGCGACGATCTCGCGCAAGACTTTCCTAAATGGTATAAATATGAAGAGATTCTCAAAAAAGCCGATGTTATCATTGCCTCTAGGTTTCTTTCTTCTCTCAATGAGAACTCTAAACTTGACTTGAACAAACTCCAATACCCACACAGAACCCTCGATAACGTGGTGATTCCTATTTCTTCTGCGATAATTAGGGAAAAGATTGCGAAAAACGAGGCGTGGAAGTACTTTGTGCCGCAGGGAGCGCGGGTCATTATTGAAGAGCGCGGTCTCTATTCTCAACTTCCGAAGCCCAGCTCTCAACTCTCAAGCGCCCTCATCTACCGTATGGAAGACGCGACCCGCGCTTTAGTAAGTCCTTCCCGCTTCTTGCACTCGCGCAACGTGGCTCTGCTTGCTGAAGACCTTTGCGTCCGTTTTGGACTTGACCACCACAGAGGCTACCTCGCGGGCATAGTTCATGACATCTGCAAGTCATTTTCTACCCAAGAACTGATTGACATAATCAAGAGAAACGGAGGAAAGATTTCAGAATGGGAGAAAAAGAAACCTTCCCTTCTCCACGCGCCAGCCGGAGCGTTTTTTCTGAAGGAAAGGTTTGGTATTCAAGAAGAAGACATTCTTGAGGCGGTGCGCGTTCACACCGCCGGCGCGAAACACATGGGACAACTCGCCAAAATCGTGTTTATCGCCGACAAAATAGAAGTAACCCGCCCCAGCGTCCGCCCCAACATTCGTGAACTATGCCAGCACGTGCATGCAACTATGTCTCTCGATGAGCTGTTCTCCCTCATTCTGAACGAAACGGTTGACTTCCTGCGGTCAAGAAACATGGACATTTCCCCAGACACCCTTCGGGCAGGCACAGCCTGTTAGACAACTTCACAACGGGTGTTGCCTGAAAAGGGGACCCGCTTCCACTGAGTTGACGGTTACGCTTGCTTTGCAAGCGGAACCTACGCGTTGTTAGAGAGGCGTCAGCGCACCCTTCGGGCGTTTAAATACTTCACAAGGGGTGTTGTCCGACAGGACGGAGCCACGCTTGGAAACAAGTGGAGCCTGCTCGTTGTTAGAAGAAGGGGCAGAGCAGGACGCTTTAAAACACCCGAAGGGTGCGTATTAAACGGTCGGCTGAAGATAATCGACAACAATATCCGCCAATTTGTTTTCGTTGATGCAGACGATGCCTGCCTCGCGGGTGAAACTTTCGCTTGAATCCGAAGCGTGGGCAGTATTAACCATTACGTTAGAGCCGAATTCGCGACGCACAGTACCGCCCGGAGCCTTGAGCGGGTCGGTCGGACCAAGCACGTCTCGGATTTTTTTCACGGCATCAACGCCTTCGTAGATGATAATCATACACTTTACAGGATGGGACTGCCCATTAGTCCCTGGTTTCACGCCAGACATGAAGCCTACGATTTGGGCAAATTGGTCATGGGCGTATTCAACGCCGAAACTATCAGCCAGCGCCCTTTCCGTTTCCACGCTCAGCGAAAGGGAAAACTCCTTTTCAAGCAATTCCCTCGCGTTTTTTCCGAAGATAGGCGCCAACTTATTCTTCAAAGCTACTTCAACCGGACCGTAGAACTCCAGAGCTTGTTCAAGCGTGAAGCGATGAACCTTGACGCCGATAATTCGCAGACCGGTTCTTGTGAACATATCTATGATATTACCGGGGCGAGACGATGCGTACTGCCAATTATCCGGCTTGATAATGACCAGAGTCCGCTCGATTCTCGATACATCTGGGTATTGCATACTGATGATATTCTCTTTTCCCTTGAGAAACGCGGAAAATAGAGCCAAGTCTTCGTCGGCGTCCTTTTGATTTCTGGGAGTAATAACCGCGGGCTCAAAGTAATCAATCTTGTCTGGATCATTAGGATCGACGATAAGATCGGAATAAGTGTCGCGGATAGTTTCCCGATCAAGAGATTCCTCGCCAATATGGTCAGGGTAGATGTGTCCGCAAATGGTGGCGAGCTTTTCGCAAGGATTCTCGCCCTTGAACAACAACAGAAGGGTGGGATGTAGCCGCCCCTCCAAAGGCGCGAACCGCCGTTCCACATAATCAGCCAAGAGGGTAACAGCGCCAGCAACGACATTCTGCTTACGCAACGTATCCGCATACTTCCGCGCCAAATCCGCGTCAGGAGCGAACATTTGCGCGCCCACAAGTTCAAGGTCAGCCTGCGACAACAGCCGCGCAAGCACGCCGCCCGTCCTACTTTTCGCCACCGTATATGGCGTAACAAGCACATAAGAAACAGTTTCCATAAATATTCTCCTTATTATATTCAGAAAAGCGCCTTTTTCGCGTCCTCAAGCTCGCAATCCATATCCTCCATCAGGCACTTTTCTTCCATTTGCAAAAGGCGAGAATCATCCGGATTAAGGATATGTTCAGGAATATTGAGTTTTTCCCCGAAAAGATACGCTTCATTTTCATAAAGCCACTTCATAAATTCGCTATATGGTCTGCGATTTTCACCAAACCATCCTATTTCGGCTAGGGCGGCAAGGCGGTAATACGCATTAAACGCCAATTTCGCATGGCTCGTAACCGACTCTGTCCACAAAGGCGCCTCTACGCCAATGATGTTTTCTGGCTTATTGACGCCATTCAAGACGGGATTAAAGCCGTAAGTCTTCTTGAAAGGAGTCTTCACATAAGGATAATCCATGTAAAGATACTCACAGTTAGCTATGATAGTTTGCTGACCATCGTTAATCCATTGAACCGTTTTTTCACCAAGTTGGTCGCGGCTATCCCAATGAAAGCAAATCACGGAAGTATCCGCCGCGTCCATGCCGTCATTGTAGACAATCGTCTTGATATTTCGCCGTTTAAGGCTATCGCGGAACAAGTTTTTTGCGTATAACTTCAAATCTTCGATACGATTCGTCCCCAATTCCTTCATTTTCGCCTGACATTTCGGACAAATCTCCAAGTGTGTGAGCCGAACCTCGTCAAAATCAATATGAAAAGTCTTTGCCGAGAATAAATCTGCAAGCGCGAGAAGCAATCCTTCCACAAAGCGCATGGCGTCATCGTTCCCTATGCAAAGCGTGTTTTCCAAGACGCCGAAGTTACCCGGAACCTCGATTTGTTCACCAGAACAAGACAATTCTGGATATGCCGCGATGAGCGCGCTCGAATGTCCGGGCATACCCAACTCAGGAATGACTTCTATACCGCGTTCAGTTGCGTAAGCGACGAGATCACGAACTTCTTCTTCGGTATAGAAGCCCGCATGAGGCGTATTATCGCGGAAGTTTTTCTTGTGAAAGCCGCCGTAATAGGTAAATGAGCGCTTTGTCGCTATTTCCTCAAGCCGAGGATAAGCCTTCAAAGCGATACGAAACCCCTGATCATCGGCGAAATGCCAATGAAACTTGTTTAGATGAAGGCGATACATGACGTCCAGGAGACGGCGCACTTCGTTCACGCCGAAAAAGTGCCTCGACACGTCAAGCATCGCCCCCCGATAGCCATAAACAGGCTCTCCCTGAAATGATTCTCTTTTAAGAAGTGATTCGTTAGCCATAGAAAATAGTATGACATAAACCACGAAGAAAGGCAAGTCTTTCCATCGCGTCTCCAGAGCGCTTGTTTACAAATTCTATGCTCTAGTTCTGATAAAAACTCCGTATCTCTTGGAAAAATGATCCGTATCTCCTCCAAAAAACGCCGTATGATTTTTAAAAAACTCTTGATCATTTTGGAAAATCTCCCGTATGATTTTTAAAAATCTCTTGACGTTTTTGGAAAATCTCTTGACGAGTTCGGAAAATCTCTTGACGAGTTCGGAAAGCCCCTTGATGAGTTTTGAAAAACTCCCGATGGTCTTTGAAAAACTCCGTATCTTTTGGAAAAATGATCCGTATCTCCTTTAAAAAACGCCGTATGATTTTTAAAAAACTCTTGATCATTTTGGAAAATCTCCCGCATGATTTTTAAAAATCTCTTGACGTTTTTTAGAAGACCTCTTGACGATTTTCAGAAATGATCCGTATGGTTTTGTACCATTAATATACTATGATGTATACTAAACGTGCCAATTGAAGACAAAGTCTGTTTAATATGAGGAGGGGGGCGCTGTTTCCAAAACGAGGTCGTGCGCGCCCGCCCTAGTGTCGCGCCCCCCTGTCTCCAGACCCGCCCCGCATGGCGGGTTGTAAAGGGCGGGTCTTCCGCCACCCTCCAATTCCGCACGAAAGCAGGACAAAGCAGTTAAAAACACCGCAGGCTACGCTTTTAAATAGACTTTGCCTGTTGCGGTCAGCGGCGCCGCCTTTCAAACAACGCCCGTTGCGAAGCCGTTAAACACCCTTCGGGTGTCAAACAACAACCGTTACGAAGTCGTTAAACGCCCTTCGGGTGGCGGGGCGACCTTTTCAGCGGCGGACTAGGAAGCGCGACCCATTACCTTTGGGCGGGCTGGCGCCGCAGAACATCCACGAAGTGAAAGGAAGTTTCTTTACGCCAAAACTCTGGGCGGATAAGTCAAAAGAATACCTCGAAAAAGTATTCGGGGCGGATTGGCAGAAAGAATACTACGTGTGGGATTGTGCGGCTGGCACGGGGAATCTGCTTGCCGGGTTGAGGAATAGATACAATGTCTGGGCGAGCGACATCAATCAAGAGAAAAGTTTTTAGCGCGGAGGCGCGAGCTGTTCTTGACGCTGGTCTGGAATTGTGGAAATATTATCACGCCAAAATAAAAGGCAATAGAACCGCTTCCGTCAACGCCTCTTTTTACGATATTCGGGAGTTTTTCCAAGGACGTAACGACAAGGGAACCATGAAACCAAGGGCTGAAGACGAAACATACAACAAGCTGATCGGAACTCTGCGGGAAAAATTGCGGACTTTGACGGAAAAAATACAGCCGAAGGTCTATGAATACGGTTTCTTGAAGGAATAAGATCAGAAGACAGGAAGAGCGTCCCCTTCCCCGTTAGAATAATTTATAAAAATAATGATACGGCGCAATATAATAATAATATCGCCATTATTATATTTAATATTTTCCCATGTTTATTAAATAATATGCTGAATAGTGAGCCAAATAACGCCCAACATATTGTCCCGGTAAACCCCACAAACGCCAATAAAAACACGAAAAATATCAATATCGGAACCGCTTCATAATATACCAAGATATATGACGACATCGCCGTTATTCCGTAAATTATAATCTTGGGATTTATTAACTGCAATAACGCCCCTACCAGAAAACTGCCGTTATTGTTTTTAATTTCATGCGCCTTTGAAGGAACTAATGTTTTTATAATTAAATATACCATATAAGCGGCGCCTAATATTTTCATGGGGAATTGTATTTTAGGAATCAGTGTATATAAAACAGTGGAAAAGACTAAACACAAAATCATTACAACAAAGAAGCCGGCAAATATTCCAAGATTGAAAACTATTCCTCTTTTGAAACCCACGTTTTTTGTATTATTCATTGACATAATATTATTTGGACCTGGAGTATAAGCCATAATGAAAATATATGAGAGAAATGAAACCCACGGAAACATGATTACCTCCTTCATTCTTACCATTATAAAATTCGTAAATACCTTTGTCAACTGCAACCCTTCGGGTATTTGAAAGCATCTTGCCCTGCCGTGTACGGAACTTCCGTAGTGTCAAATGCTTATTTCTCAAACGTCAAAGACGTCTGACACCACATCGTCTACTAAACCAGTGAGTTTGTGGAGACGATGGTATAGACTTCCAAACACCCGCTCAGTCGCTCGTTCCACAGGCTTCGGTATCAGACGCGGCTTTGACGTCTGACACCGACTTTCTCCGTGCCATTAAAGAGCGGAGTAGGTGATTCCTAATGTTCCAGATATACCGGGTAGGGGATAATCTATAAAAGTTTGGTAAGAGACATTCAATACGTTGCGGATCGTGGCGAAAAACGTCAGAGAGCCGATTTTTTGGCGGACGTTCAGGTTCAGGAGGAAGAAGGGGGCGAGTTCTCTTGCGTTAGCTGTGTCCGCAAAACGCTCACTCTCAAAATGTCCAGAGACAATAATCAGTCCCACGCCCCAATTGCCTTCGAGCGCGAATCCCGCGATATGAGTCGGCGTATAAGGAATACGTTTGTCATCTTCCCATAACGCGCCGTTTGTTAGTAAACGGCTTTCGAGTAATTGATAAGAAAGAGAGAGCTTCGCGGTTTTGAAGACAGCTTGCAGGATAAGGGGAACGGGCAGAACGGCGTCAGCCTCGACTTTACAACCCCAAAAGGCGGCTTCACCTGCGTTCTGGGGCTTCCACGTGTTACCTGAAGGATACCAATGAATAGAATCCCGCGTCCATTGGGCGAATAAAGCCCCGTCAATCGTGAAAGAGTCCTTTTTGAAAGAAAGAGAGACGTCTCCGCCCCAGCCGTCCTCGCTCTTGAGGTTCGGATTGCCTGTCATTACGCCGTCGTCCCAATAAAGGTCTTCCATGTCTGGGTGTTTGAAACTGCGGTAATAGTTGTTTTTAAGGGACAAGCCGTCTGTTATGCGCCAGAGAAGCCCCAGCTTGGGCACGGGAACTATTGATTCCTCGCGCAAGGCGGCTTTTACAGACGGCGCGACGAGGAACTTCCTGTGAGGTTGGATATATGCGGTCAAGTAGACTCCACCGTCGTTTGTAAAGCGGGTTTCGTGTGCCAGAAGTTCCGCAAAGGAGTAATCGGCTCCCATCTTCAGAACGAATCGCTCCGTAGGAAACCATGTCCATCGGTTTACCGCTTGAATATGGTGTAGACTTTGCCCGTCTCCCGCGAAAACCGAGTTTAAGAAGTTGTAATCCAGGGTTAATTCCGCCGCCCATTGGTCTGAAAAAGCGCGAGGCATATCGAATAAGAGAGTTCCACGCAGTGAACGACTTTCTTGCTCATCAAAGTCATCTGAATAGCTGGAGCCGGGGATGTTTTTATGCGCGAAATAGGCGTTTGTTTTCAAGGAGACTGAGGCGGAATACGGTAAATCCCGCGTATAAGAAGCGGCTATCCCTGTATCCCAGACTTCGCTGTTTGACTTGCGGCGGACGATGTTGTCGCCGTCTCGGAACGGGAAATGGTTAGCCGCGCGGGTTGCGAAAAGGTTAGCGGAGAGCGAGTGTATCCCCGTGCCGAAGCCCGCGGATACAGCGGCGCGTTGGGAGTCCGCGAGGTCTTGCCATTGACGGGACGCGGATTCGTCTTTGTTGTTCATAAACGGAACCGGGAGGTAAGACGTATTAGAAAGCGAGCCGTTTACGCGCAAGCCGGGCGCTTGTTTCTTTGTGGTAATTATATTGACGACTCCGCCTAATGCGCCTGAGGTATTAAACGAGTTGTCGGAGCCGCCTTCGATGACTTCGATGTTTTCTATTGATTCAGGCGCAATGACCGCAAAGTCAAACCCGCCTGTTATCGGTGAATTCGCCAACACGCCGTCTACGAGGAAGGCGACCCGTTGTGCGTCAAAGCCCCGCAAATTGACGCTTGCGCTGTTGCCATAACCGCCGTAGCTCAAAGTCCCCAGATTAAGCGTATCTTGTAAGAGTTCCGCAAGGTCCCGGGAGCCGCTTTTTTCTATGTTTTCCTTGGAGAC
>JAISEA010000001.1 GCA_031264475.1 Treponema sp.
TAAAGAAACGGCTCGCCGCCCCAAAGGTAGGTAACAGGGCGGCGCGGCGCTATCTCGTCAATGATTGCCTTATAACGCTCAAGGCTGACGATGGTTTTTGCTTCTTCGGCGATGCGTCCGTTTTTCATCTTGCCCTTATCGCCCCACTGTCCGCACATCTTGCACCGCAGGTTACATAACGGCGTGAGATTAAAGTAGACAAGCGCCAAATTTTTCATATGGTTATAATGATAATCGTGCTTGGGAAATATCCTGACCTTACCCATCTTGGTAAAGCCATAAAGCATTTTTGCCGACAGTCCCTTAGATTTCTTGAAGATCATTGGGACCACATCTATATTTTCTTTCATTCTTTCTCCTTAATTGCGCTATCCGTCCATTTTGAACACCGGCAAAGCGCATAATAAAATACATCTTCAACATATACTCAATGAGGTTTGCGAAACTCAACCTGAATCAGAGGACTCGGCTTCTGTCTTGAAGAGCATAGCACGTGAGTCGTGGGCTGTAGTACAAACGTTGGAGGATAGAGCGGCGTACGCTCCGCAGGTAGTTTCCTATATATAAAATTATAGCTCGGGGGGGGGGGGAGGTAACTATGTGTTATACCGAGCGCAAAATCCACTTGAGAATAATCATTAAATGTTTCTTTAAACTTCATTTACTTTAATCCTTCGCTTATTTTATCGTATATTAAAAAGCGTTGTCAAGAGTTCTCTTTAAGGTCGGCGAAAGGTCTTCAGAAGGCATGCGATACGGGGTATTTGGAAAAAATACCAACATATGCTTGACATTTTTTTTGTTTTATGGTAAATATATTAAATATCAAACGGACTTTGTTTCAAATAATGACGTCCGCAGTGATATTATTACAAAATTCCCCGGTTGTGTAAGGGTAGCACAGCAGACTCTGGATCTGTTTGTGGGGGTTCAAATCCTCCCTGGGGAAATATTCCAAATAAAAAGTAATAAATCCTTTCAGATACGATGCTATTTTATTTCCAGACATGGCCCCTTCGTCTAGCGGTTAGGACGTGAGATTCTCAATCTCAAAATAGGAGTTCGATTCTCCTAGGGGCTAACACCTTTCAGGCAGGCATAGCCTGTTTAAATACTTCACAATGGTTATTGTTAGAAAGGGGGCGCCGCTTCCACTGACTTGACGGTTACGCTTGCACCCTTCGGGTGTTTGACCCCGCCGCACGTCTCGTCTTTGCTCTTTACTAACTACTCCCTGCTAACTACTAACTGCTTAAAACCGCACTAAAAAATTCTTATAGAAACCTTTTGGCTTCTGAAATGAGAAATCAACCGAAACGACGCGGGCATGCGGCGGTCCTTCGTGAAGCCATTCCAGCAAGGCGTCCGTGTCTCCACCTTCAGCCCATACTTCCACGTCTCCATCCGCCGTGTTCCGCACCCAGCCTGAAATTTCTAGGGAACGGGCTTTGACCAAACAAGCATATCGGAAGCCCACGCCTTGAACCCGTCCACTTACCCGCGCAAAAAAAGCTTTATTCATTAAACAATCCATTCGTCTCCACCCGCCGCTTGGGTTTGACAACCGTTTTAGCGCGTAGAATCTTATTCCATTGGGAAAGACGGTTTAGGGCGTCTAAAGGCGTCAGTACATCAACGTTGATTTTCTCGATTTCCGCGATAACTTTATCCCAACTATTCCTTCGATCTTTAGAAGCGTGGTAATTCTCTCCTTGTGGAGGGACAATGGCAGTGTCTCCTATTTCGGACAGCGCTTCAAGCTTCTTGAAAGAGTCCTCGCTCGCATTGAGCTGTTCCATGATACGGTTTGCCCGCTCAAGCACCTTTTCATTCAAGCCAGCGAATTTTGCCACGTGCAGACCATAGGACTCGGACGCCGCGCCCTCTTTCAGGCGGCGCAGGAAGACCAACTCCCCGTCATTATCAAGCACTTCCATAGAACGATTCGCCAAATGCGGGTGGGAAAGCATGGAAAGCTCGTGGTAATGAGTGGCGAAAAGCGTCCGACACCGCCTTGCGAGTAATTCCTCGCTTACAGCCCATGCGATGGCAAGTCCGTCTTTGGTGCCGGTGCCGCGTCCCACCTCGTCCATAATAACCAGACTTTTTTCAGTCGCCGTATTAAGAATGTAAGCCGTCTCATTCATTTCCACAAGAAAGGTCGACTCACCGCGGGCAAGGTTGTCGGAAGCCCCCACACGGCAATAAACACGGTCAATCAAGCCGACGTTTGCCTCAGACGCGGGGACAAAACTCCCCATCTGCGCCATGACGACGATGAGTGCGGTCTGGCGCAGGTAAGTGGATTTGCCTGCCATGTTCGGACCGGTAATAAGCGCGAATGAAACGCGGTCCCGGTCAAGGTGGATGTCATTGGGTATGAATTCGCCTGTCGGAATGTGCGCTTCAACCACCGGATGCCGCGCCTCGATAATGTCCAGACTCGTTCCACTATGGAGAATCGGTCGCCGCCAATCCTGTAACAACGCGATACGAGCGAGACTCTGCGCTACGTCAAGTTCCGCGATTTGCTCAGCCGCTCCTGCTAGTTCTCCCAAAAGCACCTTGGTTTCCTCACGTAATTCGAGAAAGAGTCGACTCTCAAGCTCCGCGATTTTACTGTCAGCGCCGTTAATATCGGATTCAAGCGTCGCGAGTCGGTTGGTGGTATAACGTTCCCCGCCCGCAACGCCTTGCCGCTTGATGAACCGTCGCGGTACCTTGGCAAGTTGCGCGTTTGTTACCTCGAAAAAGTAACCGATTTGCCGATTGAACCGTATTTTTAGGCTGGAGATGCCTGTCGTAAGCCGCTCTTCTTCCAAGTACGCCTCAAGCATATTCCGACCATCCTCTTTAAACTTGTGAAG
>JAISEA010000082.1 GCA_031264475.1 Treponema sp.
ATGACCATACTTGGAGTATTCTTAATCAACGAAATCCGCACGGGCGGGGATCGCCGTTATCTGGAACTGCTCGAATCGCTGGCTGAACGCGGCAACCGCGTCTTCGTCATCATGAACACGTTCCTGAATTATGCGCCGAAACATCTAACGCAGATCAAATTGACCGTGAAATACACGCGCCATAGGTTCCCGCCCGCGTCTTTTCTGTTCCGTGAGAACATAAAGCGGCGCCTTTCTTTCATAAAGAACGAGCTTGAGTATCCGCAAAAGATCGATTTCATCCATATTCATGGGGATATTTACCTCAAATCCGCGATTTTTCTGAAAAAAGCCTTACAAGTCCCGCTGTTTTACGCCTCGCGGTGCAACGATGTGGATCGGGCGCGAATCTTGCGCGCGAAAGGCGCCTTGCCACCCAAGGAGTACCTCTTCTCCCTTGTCTATGAACAGGTAAACCTGTCGCGGGAACGGCAGATCGCCCGCTTTGCAGACTTGACGACGTTTCAAAACGCTCCCGACCGAGACATTTTCGTCAAGAGGACGGGGTATCGTGCAGAAAAGACTGTCGTCATACCGGGCAACATCGGCTTGCCGCGGTGCACGCCCGAATGGAAGGACAAGAACGACTCGAAAAGCGTCCAAACTATGGTCTATATCGGCTCCCTCTCTCCGTCAAAGGGTCTGTTTGACTTGCTAAAAGCTTTGAAGGAACTGAAAAAACGGGGGATCACCAGTCTCCGCTGTTGCGTGCTTGGCAGGGCGGAAAACGTAGATCAGACAGAGCGGCTCATTGAAGGCTTGGATATTAAAGAAATGGTCGCGCTTGAGGGTTTTCAAGACCCGTTTCCCTATCTTGCGCGGTGCGATGTAATGGTGTATCCTTCCCTGTATGACGCATATCCGGATACTGCTCTCGAAGCTCTGCATACTGGCTGTCCGACGCTTGGGTCTCGCGCGGGCGGGTTGACGGATTTGCTTAAATACCCGGAACTGCTCTTTGAAACGGGTAATATACGGGAAATCGCGGACAGAATAGAACGGTGTATCAAAGAACCTGAGTTTTATCAGCGTATTCGGCGCTTGTGCGCGGAACGCGCGGAAGCTCACCGGTTCGACTGGACCGCGCGATTCGAGGAAGCAATGAAACGATACGGCGTCTTGCTTTGCCACAGCCTTTAGGGTGTGGGGGGTGGCGGAAGCCTTGCCGCACAGCGGCAAGGCTGGAGACAGGGGGGGGGCGCACCACAAGGGCGGCAATATGCCATCCTCCATTGTGGAAAACCGCGCCCCCTCCTGATAACAAGGAGATAAGTAATATGAATATATCGGTAATTGGTACGGGCTATGTCGGCTCCGTGTCCGGCGCGTGCCTCGCGGACTTCGGCAATAACGTGGTCTGCATTGATAAAGACGCGGCAAAGATCGACGCGCTGAAAAACGGCGTTATTCCTATATTCGAGCCGAGCTTGGATGAATTGGTACATCGGAACGTCTGCGGGCATAGGTTGGGCTTCTCAACGGATTTGGCGGAGTCGGTACGGAAGAGCGACGCGGTTTTCATTGCGGTCGGTACTCCGCCGACGGAAGATGGGTCTGCGGATTTGCAATACGTGGAGGCGGTCGCCCGCGAAATCGGGCGCAATATTGAACATTATACGGTGATTGTGGATAAAAGCACGGTTCCTATTGGCACCGCACGCAGGGTCGCGGGCTGGATACAAGAGGAATTGGCGCGGCGTGGCGGGAGAGCGGCGGAAACGCCTTTTGACGTGGTTTCTAACCCCGAATTTCTGCGTGAGGGGACCGCGGTTTATGACTTCACCCATCCTGATCGCGTGGTTATCGGCGCGAGTAGTGAAAAGGCGCGTCTGATTATGAAGGAAATCTACCGTCCTCTTTACTTGAACGAAACGCCTTATATTGAAACCGACTTGGAATCCGCGGAAATGATTAAATACGCCTCAAACGCCTTCTTGGCGATGAAGATTACCTTTATTAACGAGGTGGCGAATCTGTGCGAAAAATGCGGCGCGAATGTGAAAGACGTGGCAAAGGCGATTGGTAAAGATGGACGCATCGGCGGTAAGTTCCTGCACCCTGGTCCGGGCTACGGCGGTTCCTGTTTCCCAAAAGATACCGCGGCGTTGGCGCAGATCGCCCGTTCTTACGGTGAAACTCTGTCTCTCATTGAAACCACTATCGCGGTAAATGAGCGCCAGAAGGCGCGTATGGTTGACAAGGTTGTAGGGGAATTTGAGGGCGGCGTTGCGGGCAAGGTTATCGCCGTTTTGGGGCTTGCATTCAAGCAGAATACGGACGATATGCGGGAGTCGCCGTCTATTGCTATCTGCGAAGGGCTTGCGGCTAAGGGCGCGCGCCTGCGGCTTTTTGATCCAGAGGCTATGCGAGAGGCGGAATGGCGACTTGCTTCTATCAGGGAGAGCGTCGTCTTTTGCGCGGACGAGTACGAGGCGGCTGTGGGCGCGGTTGCGGTCGTGATTGTTACGCCGTGGAACCAGTTCCGCAATCTTGATTTAGCGCGGTTGAAGGCGCCTATGCGCGGGGACGCGTCTGATGGGAAGTATTGTTTCTTCGATCTCCGCAACATCTACAAACGGGCTGACGTTGAACGCGCTGGCTTCGCCTACTTCGGCGTAGGACAGCCCCACCCTTCGGGTGTTTAAATACTTCGCACGGGGCGTTGTCCGAAAGGGGGACCCGCTTCCACTGACTTGACGGTTGCGCTTGTAAACAAGCGGAACCTACTCGTTGTTAGAAGAAGAGGCGGAGCAAGTCGCTTTAAACCACCCGAAGGGTGTCCGCGCGACCCCGCCGCACGTCTCGTCTTTGCTCATTACTTGGTGTCAGCCACCGCCTCGGTGTCAGAGACACCGACTTACTCGTTGTCCTAGATTAGCCGCTCATTATCCACTCTGCGCGATCAATTTTCAGCGGCTTATAATCAATGAGCAACCGCTCATACGCAATTTTTAGTGACTCGCAACTATTTTTCAAATTCCCGCAATTAGTTTTCAGCCATTGTCAATTATTGGAGAATCTCCACCAATCAATTTTCAGCCGTTCATACCCGATTGGCAGTCGTTCATACCCAATTACCAGCCGTTCATAAGCAATTTTCAGACGCTCATAATTGAGTTTTTACGCTCATAATCAATTGCCAGCGGCTCATCATTGATTTTCAGACGCTCATAATCGATATTTTTCGCTCATAATCAATTGTCAGCCCCTCATCATTGATTTTCAGACGCTCATAAATAGTTTTCAGCGTCTCATCATTGAGTGAAAATGAGTAAAGAGTAAGGGAAGACGAGCGAGCTAATAGCAGAAAAATTATCAAATATTTTGATTTTGTACTATTATTTTATTTTCATGTTTTTTATTCCGTAAATATAATGCGGCATATCTATATTGTAATAATGTTTTACTATTGTATCTATTATTTTCATTCCTACTCTTTCAGCGACCTTCTGCGAAGCAATATTATTTGTCCTTATTATTGAATAAACATTTTTTGAATTCAATTTTTCAAATGCATATTCTTTACACGCTATTGCAGATTCCATTGCGTATCCTTTATGCCAATAATCTTTTTTAAATAAATATCCTATTTCCAAATAATCCTTTCCATTTATTTTTTGTATCGTTAATCCACATTGTCCTAAAAACATATTCGTTTCCTTTTGCATTACCGCCCATAATCCATGACCGTTTTTGTTATATCGTTCAATATTCTTATTTAACCAATCCCAAACCTCTTCTTTCGTAAATGAATGTTCATAGGCATACATTACTTCAATATTCTGTAATATGTTACATAATTCATAAAAATCATTTTTATCCATTTCTCTTAAAAATGTTCTATTTGTTTCCATTATTATTTTCATAAAAAGTATTTTATCCAATAAATTTATATTCTGTCAATAAGGTATATATCTTGATACCTCAAAAGAAAACCCCTCTGTTTACAGAGGGGTTGGTAGCAACCTAAAATCATCTGAAAGACTTGCATTTTCATGCAACCAGCCAATTAACTATCTTTGCACCCTACCGGAGCCGTCTCCTTGGGCTAGTTTCATGGCTTCCTCGACAGACGTCATATTGAAGTCGCCTTCTATACTGTGTTTTAGACAGCTTGCCGCGACCGCAAACTCAATGGCGTTCCGACTGTCAAAGTTTTTTAGATTGGCGTAGATAAGACCCGCGCCGAAGCTATCCCCGCCGCCTACGCGGTCAACGATGCGAACAGGGTATTTTTTTGAGAAGAAGAACTCGCCTTTCTCGTCAAGGAGCATAGCCGCCCAGTTATTGTCGTTTGCGGAAACGGATTCGCGCAGGGTAATGGCGACTTGTTTGAAACCAAAGCGTTTCTGGAGCGTTGCGGCAACCGACTTATAGCCTTCGACGTTTAATTTGCCGGAACTAACGTCTGTGTTTTCGGCGCGGATGCCGAAAACGTCAGCCGCGTCTTCCTCGTTGGCGATGCATACGTCAACATAACGTACCAATTCGTCCATAACCTTGCCTGCTTTCTCGCGAGTCCACAGATTTTTGCGGTAATTCAGGTCGCAGGACACGGTAAGTCCAGCCGCTTTCGCCGCCTTGCACGCATCAAGGCAGATAGTAGCCGCCTTATCGCTGATCGCCGGCGTTATGCCGGTAAAGTGAAACCACTCCGCCCCTTGGAAGATGGCGTTCCAGTCAAATTCAGACGGTTCCGCTTCCGCAATGGCGGAATACGCCCTGTCATAAACAACCTTCGATGGACGCTGGGACGCGCCTTTTTCCAGAAAATAGATGCCGACTCGTTTGCCGCCGCGCACGATCCTACTGACGTCCACGCCGAATTGACGAAGGCTGTTTACCGCGGACTGCCCTATTTCATGCGCGGGTAGTTTAGTTACAAACGCTGCATCCACGCCGAAGTTGGCGAGAGATACCGCGACATTTGCCTCGCCCCCGCCGAAGGTCGCATTGAAGGTATGCGACTGTACGAATCGATAATAACCCTCAGGCGCGAGCCTAAGCATTATTTCGCCGAATGTTACTACTCTTTCCATGTAATTTCTCCTTTAAAAATACAATGAATGTGTTTGTTCATTGACTCTTTACACTACTTTCACCATCCAGCCTTTTGTATCTGGACAAGTACCGTATTGGATACCTTTCAGTGTATCGCGCAGGTAGGCGGTGAGTTCTCCGACTTTTCTGTTGTTGAAGATGACGGTTTTTTCTTTATACGTGAGAGACTCGATTGGTGTTGCTCCTGCCGCTGTGCCGCTTACGAAACATTCCACCGCGCTGTCGAACACTTCGTCGATGGCAATCTTGCGTTCCGTTACTTTGACGTTTCTGTCTTGCGCAAGCTCGATGAGACTCTTGCGTGTGATACCGGGCAGGATAGTGTCTCCGAGTTCGGGTGTTACGAGTTCGCCTGATTTTAGATAGAAGAACACGTTGCAAGACGAACCTTCTTCCACGTATTTGCGGTGAGTCGCGTCAAGGTAGATACATTCCATGAATCCGTCTTCCATTGCTTCATGTTTAGCGAGTGCGGAGATCACATAATTTGACGCGGCTTTTATCCAACCTGTGCCGTTAGGCGTTGCCCGAATACGTTCGGTAACGACTGCCGCCGAGTTACCGCCGGAAAAGTAAGCGCTCACAGGCGTGTTCACGATGATCACCCACGGGTAATTTGGAACTGCCACGCCTACTCCGCTTTCCGAATACGAGAAGGGTCTGATGTAGACCGAGTCTGCATTCATAAACGAGTCTTTCTCCCATTCTGGGTTATAGGCTGGTGCGAAGCCCATGAGTGCGTTACGTTTCACGGTTTCGATGCAGGCTTTGACGAATTCGTCTTCTGGAAACGGCGGCATATAGAGTCCTTGCATGGACTTGTAAAAACGCGCCGCGTTCTGATCGGGGCGGAATATAGCAAGTCCTCCGTCTTTCTGGGGGAGCGCCTTGAGTCCCTCAAAACAGGAAAAGCCATATTGAGACGAGTAGGTTACCAAGGGCATATCAGCGTAAACATTACGAGAATTCTCCAACATCTCCATTTCTGTAGGATTTAAACGCGCTTCTTCGGCAGGTGTTTTGTGAGGTTTCTCTATATATTCGCTTGTCCATTCTTGTTCAAATTTTGCCCGGTAAACGACCGGGTAACTGTGCAATCCAAAAGCCATAATTTTCTCCCTTTGTTATGATTGTCAAAATAGTATAGTGTTTTTAAAAAATAAAGGCAAGGTCAGCAGGCAGGCACAGCCTGTTTAACGGCTTCGCACAGGGCGCTGTACAAAAAGGGGTCAGACATCGTGTTTATGTTTCGAATGTCGGTGTCAGAGGCGGAGGCAAACCCGAAGTAAATTCCACGGCGAGACCATATTAGAGGTATGAGAAGCTTACGAAAGCTCCAAGACGGAGCGACCTACCATGTCACGTCAAAAATTGACCATGACGATATGTACCTCCTTGAGCCCCGGTTCAAGCAACTCTTCCTTTCTTTCGTCCAAAAGGCGAAGCGGAAGTTCCACTTCCGCTTGCGGGATTTCTGTATTATGGGAAATCATATTCATTTATCGATAAAGCCGGGTAAAGACGGCACTTTATCGGAAATAATGCAGTGGATAAAGTGCAACTTCGCCAAGGCGTGGAACAAAGCGAATGGACGGAAAGGCCACGTATGGGGAGAACGGTTCTATTCACGGTTAATCAGCGGGATAACAGACTTTTTGCGGGTACGGGAGTACATTGCGGAGAATCCGGTGAAGGCGGGGCTGGTGGAACGAGCCGCAGAGTGGATGTTCGGAAGTTTATACCACCGATTACATCGCCTAACTATCTTACTAGACGACGCGGTGTCAGATGCCCTTGCCTTATGAGGCTTGACAGTTCTATTCCGTAGATATAGTCTATCTATGTGCAATTATCTATTATAGGTTACGACCTCAACACAGCATGGAAGCAAACGGCCGATACCGTTGACGAACTTTTAAGTTATAAAAAACCCTCAGGAATCACGTGGATAAATGTAGACGGCATGGAAAACGCGGGCGTTATCAACAGGCTGGCGGAGATTTACCACATACACCCCCTCACGGTTGAAGATATACGCGAAACTGATCAGCGCCCCAAAATAGAAGAATTCGACGACTATATCTTCATTACATTTAAAGAAGTCAACCGTTCCACGGGAAACCGCTTTGAACAGATAAGCATCGTGCTTATGCGGGACGCGCTTATCACGTTCCGCGAATCCGCAGGGACATCCTTCGATCCCATCCGCCGCCGTATCCTAGACAACGCGGGAAGAATACGAAAGATGGGCGCGGATTACCTCGCCTACGCCGTCATGGATTCGCTGGTGGATGAATACTTCATGACCCTGGACGACGCATCAATGGAGATAGAGACCTTCGAGGAACGCGCGCTTGACGTAAGCGACGACACATTCATGCCTGATTTGCAAAAACTGAAACAGTCCCTCATCCAAATAAGGAAAATAGTCCTGCCCCTGCGCGAGAGCTTGGGCGTTCTCCTGCATATAGAATCCCCGCTCATAAAACGGAGTATGCGCCCCTTTTTCAAGGACCTTCACGATAACGTAATTCAGATCGCGGAAACTATAGAAGGATGCCGCGAACTCCTCGCGGGAGTCATGGAAATCAACCTAGCTACCATGTCTAACCGTATGAATAAGGTGATGAACGTCTTGACAGTCATTTCTACTATATTTATCCCTCTCACCTTCCTTGCGGGCGTCTATGGCATGAATTTCAAGTTCATGCCTGAATTAGAGATGAAGTACGCCTATTTCATCGTCTGGGGAATCATGATCATTATAGCCCTCGGTATGATCATATTCTTCAAACGCCGTAAATGGTTCCTTTAAGCCATCGAGCCGCCGTTCTTTCGCGGTACTTGCGGGAAAGATCAAAGTAACGCTACCCTATCTTGAAAAGAAATCGTTTTTCAGATAAAGTCAAACTTATGTATACGAATTCTCCGAATAATAAAGCCCTTCCTGAAGAATACCGACAAACGGCGGAAGCATTGATTGCCGCCGATGCTTCTGTGGAACAGGTTCATAGTTTCGCCGATATTCTTGGAATAAGCGGTGATTATAAAAGGCTTTTCTATACCGCTTCGTCAGAGGCGATTCACCAACGTTTAGCTCACTTTCAAAATAATCTTGACCTGTTGATTCAGAAAACATGGGTTGAGAAGCAGGATGAACTGTTAAAAGACAAGCTCCAAGATCAAGTCCCAAGATTTATTACGAA
The DNA here is from genome assembly GCA_031264475.1 of Treponema sp. Next base: position 8,307 of record JAISEA010000082.1, read on the forward strand.
AATAGAACATGAAGATTATCAGCAGGCTCTTGCTGATTTCAACCAAATTCTCAATAACTTAGCTTTTCTATTCTTCGGCGCCCAAAGCCATAAAGAAGACTTCACCGAATACACCTTGCGTATAGACACGCAG
>JAISEA010000118.1 GCA_031264475.1 Treponema sp.
TACGCGGCAGTCGCCACGCCCCATAAAAAATCTTCAGGAAATCTTTTCATAAAAATATACTAACATAAAAGAGAGTGATTGACAAGCACGCAAAGACGGTTTTTGTTTGTGGTGTCAGATGTCAAGTAAGTCATGTCTGGCACCAAATTTTTTTAGCATTTTCAAAAAATCGACGTCTGAAACCAAAGTAATTTCCACGGCAATTCCATATTATAGGTATGAGAAGCTTACGAAAGCTCCAAGACGGAGCGACCTACCATGTCACGTCGAAAATTGACCATGACGATATGTACCTTCTTGATCCCCGATTCAAGAAGCTCTTCCTTGCTTTTGTCGAAAAGGCGAAGCGGAAGTTCCATTTCCGCCTACGGGATTTCTGCATTATGGGAAATCACATTCATCTCTCGATAAAGCCGGGAAAAGACGGCAATTTATCGCAAATAATGCAGTGGATAAAGTGCAATTTCGCCAAGGCGTGGAATAAAGCGACTGGACGGACGGGTCATGTCTGGGGGGGGGGGAGCGGTTCTATTCCCGGATAATCAGCGGGATAACGGACTTCTTGCGGGTGCGGGAGTACATCGCGGAGAATCCGGTGAAGGCTGGGCTTGTGGAACGAGCGGCAGAGTGGGTGTTTGGCAGTCTATACCACCGACTACACAGGCTCACTAGTTTAGTAGACGATGCGGCGGCTGACATTTTCTGACGTTCTCGCGGGATTTTTTAACCGTGAAAAACAAGCCTGTTTAACGGTAGACAATAGCACTTGCAGAGCAAGCTTTTCCGCACAGTCAGCAATATAGCTTTCAGAGCAAGAAGAATATACATGATTCTTTATCTTTTTATTTGACTTCGCGGTAGATTCTCCGTCCGTTTTTAAACGCAAAGTCAAATAAGGCGAATACGTTTTAAAGAAGGTTTAAGCGGTTTCTTTCTTTACTTCTTCGCCTTCTCATGCTCTCATGGTCTCTCGGTAAATCTCCTTTCGCCATAAAAAAAGACTTGACATTATTTCTTTTATATGTAAAATTGAAGTATAGAAAAATCATATACTTTAATGACTAGGATGATTCCTTATAAAGGGTGGTAGGTATGTATAATTACAAACGTTTTGAGAATAGCGCTGTACAAAAGATAAAGCGGTGGGTTATTCTCCTCATAAGAGGCGTCGGCGGGTTCTGTAAGTTCCTCTTTAGAGGTCTGACAAAACAATATACAATGGTTCTTATTCCTCATTCTGAAAAAAAGGTTTACAATCTTCATATAAATATATTGACGATTTTGTGTCTTGTCGTCGTGTTTGTGGGATTGGGCGCGGGAGTCTTTTATTACGGGTCTTCACGGACCGGGCTTACGAATATTACCTTTTCCGACAAGGATAGCCGTCTACAGGCGACGCAGGCAAGCCTCGACCAGTTGCGCAAAGAGACGAATAATCTCATGTTAAAGGCGAAAGGTTTCAACTCAGCTCTCTCCGTAACGCTTTCCTCGCTTGGGGTAGATGTGGTGAATTCTGACAGCGCGGAGTCTCAAAACGGCGATCTTGCTTCATTCTTTAATATCCAGGAAACGACGGAAGACTCGTTACAGGAGATAAACGACATCAAACGACTCACGAGCTATCTTGAAAAAGCGACAATACCAATAACGGAAATCGGTCCCCTAATTAGGTCGCAAAGCGCCCTCCTCACAGAGATTCCCAGTATTTGGCCCATAAAAGGCGGCATAGGGCATATTTCTTTTCGGTTTGGACAGCAGAAAAATCCCTTTACGGGTCAATACTATATTCACAAGGGCATGGACCTCTCCACTTACCGGCAGGGCGACCCAATCGTCGCGTCCGCGGATGGTCAAGTCGTTACCGTAGATTACGACGCGAGCGGGTTCGGCAATTATATTATCATAAAACATAAACACGGCTTCTATACCCGTTACGGACACTTACTCAGTGCGCGAGTCAGAACAGGTCAGCGTGTTCAGCAGAACGAAATCATCGGGTACATTGGCAATACCGGTCTTTCAACGGGTCCCCATCTGCATTACGAAGTTCACATCGGCTCCGACGTCGTGGATCCTCAAAAATACCTCAACATCCGTTCCTCCTTGGCAAGAACGGCAAAATAGGCAAGTAACGAAAGGATAGCAATGTCTAAAGAATTTGTTCTAAACACAATAATAGGAGACGGCTCAAACGTCGTGGGTAATGTTGAAACGCGAGGATTCACCCGAGTGGATGGTAGCCTGCTGGGAAATCTCCACTCAAGAGGTAGGATCGTCATTGGCGAAAAGGCGCGTATGAAAAGCGATGTGTCTGGGACAACGATAACCATAGGTGGAGTTGTCTATGGAAACGTCATCGCTAGTGAAAGACTCGTCGTGCTTTCTAGTGGACTTGTGATGGGCGACATTATCACACGACGCATACAGGCGGACGACGGCTGTCTGATTCATGGCAAAGTCGCCGTCTGCTCAACCGAAGAAGAGTGGGACGCGACCATAGCCAAGTACCAAGACGCCAAAGGTGTCCGTCTGGCGCTTTCAAATTCAAAAGAATATAAAAAATGGAAAAAATAGAAGGCTTCTCAACGACTCCTCTGTTCTTTCAACAAGTCGTCGCCCAAAATACCAAGCCCAAAAAGACAAAGCCCGCAAATCCGAGATTTTCATTTTTTAACTTACTGAAGAAAACAGAACAGAACGCTGAAATTGCCGGTATGGAGAACCTTCCGGTCTCGCAAGAAACCATCGACAATCTGATGGACGAAATTCACAGTAAAGGAGACGAATTGAAAAAACGCCCCCTCCCTCAAGAAATTCTCCTTTACAAGAAGGCTGTGCATGATTTTCTCGATTTTATTGTAAAAAACGCTTACGACATAGAAAAACAAATTGGTGCCCGTAGAAAACGTGAAGAAAATCAGAAGATTTTTATCCAAGTAAAGGTCATCGACCAGAGACTTGAACAGCTTGCTATGGTAATACTCGCAGGGCAAGCCGACCAAATGAAGATACTCGCGCGTCTTGAAGAAATCAATGGACTTCTGGTGGATCTATTAGAATAGAACTTCAAAATTAGCTAAAACATAAACTTCCCAATCTTTTTTGAACGTTAAAAAATAGAGTGAATTCCCTATTGATAAGAGAGAAGGTCAAAAGTATAAAGGACTTCACTATGAATGATTTTGTTGAAGATATTTTAGAATTAGAAGATGACGTCAGTTTAATGACAATCGAACCCGATTTCATTCTGACAAATCGAGAGATAACTCCTGATACCCCCATTTACAGACTTCGATTACCTTATTCCAAGGAGACGTTTCTTGCGGCGTATGGCGAACAAATTGAAGAGCGGCGTATGGTGGTTGTTCCTACGCGCTACGGTAAGGATTTGGCGCAAGTCATAGGGCAAGTGAATAAGCCTCCGCTTCATTTTGAATTCTCGCTTATAGAACGGGTCGCCACAACCGTTGACATAGAAAGATACTGGATCAATAAGGGATTAGAAAAAGACGCTTTTAACACAGCTAAAGAAAAAATAATCGCGCATAACCTTGAAATGAAACTTGTTTCCGTGCATTACTTGTTGGAATGTTCAAAGATTCTGTTTTTTTTCACAGCCGATAATCGAGTCGATTTTCGGGAACTGGTTAAAGATCTGGTGAGCGTGTTCAAGGCGCGGATAGAGCTTCGACAGATCGGTATACGGGATGAGGCGCGTTTTTTAGGTGGAATTGGCATTTGTGGGAGATGTTTCTGTTGTCACGCCATTTCCGACAAGCTCAAGCCCGTGTCGATAAAAATGGCAAAAGAGCAAGGTATGTCCTTGAATTCCAATAAGATATCTGGGCAGTGCGAACACCTCTTATGCTGTCTTGCCTACGAATATAGCTTCTCTAATGAATGACATCAACTTCAAAATTCACTATTTTCTTTATTCTTGAGCCATTCCTTGTATTTCTCGGGATCCACACGGAAAGCAACGACAGGGGAGTCTTTTTCGGCGTTCCACAAGGCGTTTTTAGCCTCCATAAGGAGGCGTTCCGCATCAATTTCTTCCCGTCCAGAACGGGAACTTAGCCCGATAAAAACTTCTTGTCCCGGATATTTGCTCAAGAAGGTGTTACGGAAGTCGGATGCCTTATGGAAGCCTTCATCAATGGTTACCCCTGACGCAATGACATCTATATAGTGTTCTGGTTCTTCTTTTTTCCTACCAAGGGTTACCTCAAAGATTATATCTTTCAGAACGAAGAAATCAATCACATCTTCCGCGAAGTGTTCCTTTCTGGATTCCATTGCCATGACGGTCAGGTCTTGGTTAAAGGTTTGACTTCGCTCTAATTCGTTGGTGAGTTTTTCGGTAAGTTCGAATTCGTTCCCTATACCAAGGAAAGGCGTATCCATTTCTTCCGCGGTAAGTCCAGCGAGTTCCTCTTCGCTCAGTTCTGGCATGATGATTTCATCGTTGTCTGGCATGAGTTCCATATCGTCATTCATTATTTCTTCATCAAAAATATCACCAGATATAACTTCCTCTTCTTGCATTATTATATCGTCGAGTACATTGTCAGCTCTGGTCTCCAAAGAGACCGTGTCCCGCGACAGCAGGAGACGCAATAAGAAGGTGAAGAAAGACACGCAGAGGGCAAGCAAAACCGCAAAAAGACTCTGTTTAAGAACAGTAGTTGTGGACGTGTAATCGACACGGTCGTAGGCGGCTCTGATCGTTACATTTCGCTGATTTGCGATGGGCAGGGGTGAAACCAATTCGTCCGTTGAGATCAGGAAGGATTTCTTGAAAGAAGGTTTACTATCGTTCCATTCGATGCCTGCCTCGCGGGTATTCTCGAATGCGTATTCGCCTATCCCACTCGAAACGATAACCGCTGACAAAGGCTTCGACAAGGCAAGGGTCTTGCTGAACGCCGATTGAAAAGGCTCGGTCATAAAATCGAGGTTGAGGCTTTGAGTGTAAACAACCAGTTTATCAAATTCTTTTTGAGCTGTCTGGTGTTGTTCATTTATGTTCTTAAAAATCATGGACCCCGCGAATACAACTGCGGCTATGTAGACGGCGATACAAAGTCCTCCAATAATAAAGGAAACACGAGGAGAAACAAGAGAACTTTCTAAAGAAATTTCCACAGAACTGTGCGCTTTACTATACTGCATAAAAAAGTTATACACTAATTCTTAATTCTTGACAAGATGAATTCTTTGATTTACCACTTGTAAGGCTAAACTATAAAGTTGGTGTCAGACATCTTCGCTCCACCGTTTGTGGGTCAAGTTGAGATTTGGTGTCAGACATCAGAGTATCATCTAGCTAACTGAGCCTTCCGGTTAGTTAACCGAGCCTTCCGGTTAGCTAACCGAGCCGATTAGCTTGAGTTAGAGGTAAGTAAGTTCTTGCCTCCGCAAGGCGTGATATTTTTGACTACGGATTTGGTGTCTGGCACCAGAGTATCGCACTTGTTTACAAGCGCACCCTTGGGGTGTTCTAAAGGCGTCCTGACGGGGTCAGCGGCGACCCCTTTCGGACAACACCCCGTGTGAAGTCGTCCAACACCCGAAGGGTGATTTAAAGCGACGTGCCCCGCCGTGCGTGTGGCTTACCTAACAACGCATAGGCTCCGCTTGCTTGCAAGCGTAGCCGTCCTGACGGGGACAGCGGCACTCTTTCGGATAACACCCCATATGAAGTCGTCCAACACCCGAAGGGTGCTTGACTCTCCTTCGCCAAAAATTTATCATTTTGTAATGAAAATAACCATGCTTCTTCTCATTTTCTTTCTATTACTTGATTCTTGTTCAAAGACAAAACAGCTTTCACAACCAAATAATGGGATCGCGGCTACTGACGCGCCCATGTCTGAAACGACCGAGCAGACAGTATCAATAAGGCAGTCCTCAAAGGAGGAAAATCTGCTGGCGGTCTTGATCCAAGCGGAGATTCCCCAAGGGATCATTGATACTATCATGCAAGAGGTCGGAAAAGACTCTGCTTTCTTCAAATCCCTCGCTGACGCGGTCGCAGGCGATCCCTTCCTCCATTTCTTGGTAGACAAGACACATTCCCTGCCAAAAGAATACGAGCCAGACGACCTTGTTTCTCTCAAAGGCGGCGGGGCGTATCGTATCAACAGGAACGACCTACGGCTCAGAAGAGAGGCGGCTGAAAGTCTTGAACAAATGGCTGTAGCCGCGTCGTCGGAGGGGGTCGTCTTGGTCGCCTCCTCAACCTACCGCTCGTATGACTATCAAGTTACGGTCTATAACCGCATCGTGCGGGAGATGGGGCAAGAGGCGGCTGATCGCGAGTCCGCGCGTCCGGGGTATAGTCAACACCAAACAGGACTCGTGGTTGATTTCGGTTCAATCGACGATTCCTTCGCGCAGACTAAAGCAAGCGGTTGGCTTCTTGCCAATGGGAGTAGGTTTGGTTGGTCTCTCTCCTTCCCAGAGGGCTACGAGCGCGTTACCGGCTATCGGTGGGAGAGTTGGCATTACCGCTATCTGGGGAAACCGCTCTGTTCTTTCACAGACGTTTATTTCAACGGCGTTCAGCAGTACGCGCTCAGGTTCATCCATGAATGGGAGCGCGGCGCAAATCCATAGCTGGGACATTGAAATTCCACGCTGTCTATTGTATATTGTTCCAAATATAAATCACTTAATTTTTAGGAGTCCTTATGAGTAAGAGAAAGATTGTGCTTGCCTATTCAGGCGGTCTTGATACTACGGTAATAATACCGTGGCTCAAGGAGAATTACGACAGCGAAGTCGTCGCTGTTTGTATTGATGTGGGTCAGGAGGCGGATTGGGCGTCTGTTAAACGCCGCGCCTTGGATATGGGTGTGGTTTCTTGCCATGTTGTTGACGCAAGGAAGGAGTATGTTGAGGATTACGTGTGGACCGCGCTCAAAGCCAACGCGCTCTATGAAGACAAGTACCTGCTTGGTACGTCTACCGCGCGTCCGCTCATCGCTAAAATCCTCGTCCAATACGCGCGTAAGGAAGGCGCGGACGCTATCGCGCACGGCGCGACGGGTAAAGGCAATGATCAGGTGCGTTTTGACCTTGGTATTATGGCATTCGCTCCGGATTTGGAGATAATCGCGCCGTGGCGCACTTGGGAACTCAAGAGTCGCGAAGAAGAGATAGAGTATCTGGAGAAACGCGGTCTGCCTGTTCCTATGAAGCGTTCTGATTCCTATAGTAGGGACGATAATCTGTGGCACATATCCCACGAAGGGTTGGATTTGGAAGACCCGGCAAATGAGCCTCAGCTCGACTCTTTGTTACAGATGACTGTCCCGCCGGAAAAAGCGCCTGACAAACCGGAATATGTTGAAATCAGCTTTGAGGAAGGCATCCCTGTATCGGTCAACGGCGAGAAGATGGACGGCGTCCCCTTGATTCAGGCTTTGAACAAGATCGGTGGGGCAAACGGCGTGGGGTTGGTGGACTTGGTGGAGAACCGCGTGGTGGGTATGAAGAGCAGGGGCGTGTATGAAACGCCGGGCGGCGCTATTCTCTACTACGCTCATCAAGAGTTGGAGCATATCTGTCTTGATAGGCAGACGTATGCTTTCAAACAACAGGTCGCGCTGAAGCTGGGCGAGGTGATTTACGGTGGGTTGTGGTTCACGCCTTTGCGCGAAGCGCTCTCCGCTTTCGTTGACTCCACGCAGAAAACCGTAACCGGGACTGTGAAAGTCAAGCTTTACAAAGGAAGTATCTCTTCCGCGGGCGTGAAGTCGCCCTATTCCCTCTATAACGCCAGCATTGCCAGCTTCGCCACAGGCGAACTCTACAACCACGCGGACGCAAAGGGTTTCATCAGGCTCTACGGCTTGCCCATTCTCGTCCGCGCCCTCCAGCACCACCCTTCGGGTGTTTAACGACTCACAACGGGTGTTGAACGAAGGGAGCGCCGCTGACCCCGACAGGACGGTTACGCTTGTAAACAAGCGTAACCTATTCGTTGTTTGATGTCCAGTAAGCGCCGCCATAAGGCGGGATCCATAAGTAGGAAGGGGGCGCGGTTTTCCACAATGGAGGTCGGCACACAGGCGCCCTTGTGGTGCGCCCCCCTGTCTCCAGCCCGCCCCCCGCACGGCGGGTTTAAAAGAGGGCGGGCTTCCGCCACCCCCCAATCCACACAGTGGGGCAGAGCAGGACGCTTTAAAACACCCGAAGGGTGCGGTCTTCCGCTACCCCCCATCCAACCTTTCTTCGGGTGCTGGAGGTGTCAGACGTAGACTATTCCGTCAATCTAGTTTATTTGACGACTTGGTGTCATGACGGGGACAAGTACGTACTGGGGTCGGTGGCGCTACTTCATTATGAAGTTGTCTTATACGCCGTGCGTATAGAAATCC
>JAISEA010000130.1 GCA_031264475.1 Treponema sp.
GCGGACGATAAAGATGAAGCTTTTGAGGAATTGGTAGATGTTTTCTGTAGTCGTCGAAATCTCAACAAGCGGAGTGAAATACTTGAGAGTTTGCACAAGCGCGAAAAGCTTATGTCAACTGGTATACAGAAAGGCATCGCTATCCCCCACGGGAAGATAGACAGTCTTGATGATCTCTACGGGGTGATGGGAATTTCACGTAAGGGCATTGATTACGAAGCGTTGGATGGAGAGTCTGTGCACCTCCTCTTTATGATACTTGTGCCGAAAAACTCGGAAAAACATTTGCGTGTTTTGCAACGATTGGCTGAATTGCTGTCGAATCCTCAGTTTTACAAGGATTTAATTACGCAAAAAGACGCAGTTGGTGTAAGTACAGCTCTGAAGCGCTATGAGAATGACATTATAGACTGGGGATAGAGATTTGAAACGCCAAATCGGGTTTACTAATAAACGTCCCATTCTTGACTCTTTAAATATTTAAGTAAGGAAACAATGGAAGATAAAGACGTTCTGCAACACTTGTTGAAGGTTGAGGCTGAAGCCGCATCCTTGGCGAATGATGCGGCAATGGAAGCGGATAGGCGCATAGCCTCGTCTGAAAAACAGAACTATCTACATTACGAAGAGCAATTTGCAAAAGCGTCTGCGGAATGTGAAGCGAAATACAATGGTGATATCGCCGCTGTACAGGTTTCTTACCAACAGAAGCTTGACGTTTTCCGACATGGGCTGGATAGCATGAGGGAATACAAAGACGGTTTTAACCGCCTAATGGAGAGTTTTCTCTTTTAAGGAGGAGGGGAGATAGTTAGAAATGGGGATCATTGTTTGGAGATTTAGCAATAATTTTTCAATTAGTCCCAATTCTTAACTCCTGAAAAACATGGTCATATCCGGAGAAAGAGCCTATATTTATGCCAAAATTTGCGGAATTATCGGTAAATCCTTTGTGGGCAAGCGGGTTTCGGCTCTTGGTGGTATAAATCGACTTGCAGAGCTGGATCGGGTTATTTTCCCCGGCGCAAATAGGGATTTGCCGGAACGCGAGTTGCTTCCTGATTTGGAGAGACGCATCGCTGAGAAAACATTACGGGAAATCATCAATATTATCGAATGTTTTAAAGAACCACCAGAATTCCTTGTTCTGCTTGTACGTGCCTATGAATACGCGGATATGAAAGCCGTTCTATCAGCGCTAGTGGATAGAGAGACAAAACCTCCATTATTGATGGACATTGGCGAGTTCCGTACTGTTAATTTTGAAGCTTACCCTGATACTGAAAAAATGTTAAAAGGAACGGAATTTGAATTTTTATTAAAAGAAGACATGACGGATATTGTTTCTTTGCAGACGAAGCTCGATCGCCATTATTACGCTGCCGTATGGAACGCCTTATCAAGATTACCGAAGAGTGACAGAAGAGGCATTGAAAAAATTATTGGAGACGAAATCAGTCTTCGCAATGCGGCGTGGGTATTACGACTGAGAACCTATTACAACATGAAGCCTGAGAAAATCAGAGATATGCTCATTTTTATAGAAGGAAAGAAGACTTTCACTGATGATTCGCTTGAATCATTGAATTTCGCCTTAGATACGCGGTCAGAATGGACTAAGTGGAAATGGGCGGCATTTATCAATGAGGAAGAAACAGGCAATTATTGGAAGATAGATCCCCGGCATTTTCAGAATCAAGCATCTGCTTTTCTCTATAAAAGCACCTATCACAGCCTTAGGGTAAGACCATTCACTCTTGATTCGGTCTTTTGTTTCATACGACTCAAGCAATCTGAAGAAGACATACTCACTAGTATAGCGGAAGGTTTTGGTTTCAATATGACTGCCTACGAGTCCTTGAATTTATTGGGGGCAATATGATTAGACCTCGGAAGATGAAGCATATCGAGCTTACAGTTCTTGAGAAAGATGCGGATACGGTCATTGAATTCTTGGGTGGGCGTGGACTTATACAATTCTCTCCTGTTGAAAAAACGCTTCCACTAGAAGAGAATCAGCTGGAAGCCGAATTCAAGTTCATAGAAGAGAAATTGGAACGACTCAGGAGTTCTGCCTTGTATTTGGGACTCGAATTGCCGACCGAACCTTATGAGTCCACACGTCTTCCCACTCAAGAAGATGAACGGGATATGGATGACATTTGTGTGCGTGTTACCCGTTTGAAAGAGCGGGAATATGAAGGAATCGGCGAGAAGCAGAAACTAGAAGACGCTCATAATGAATCCAAAGCCTTTGCTAACCTCAATGCGCCGTTTTCTGAGTTGGACCAGCTTTCTTATCTCACTCTGCGGGTTGGGCGGCTTGATCCTAAAGGTGTTGATGTAGTACGGAGAAACCTTGCGGACAGGGCGGCAATCATACCTTTGGATGATGGACGGGTTCTCGTTGCATCTTCCCGCAAGGGACGCTTCGCTCTTGATTCCGAGCTGAAAAAACAGAATTTTTCGTCCATTGCTATTCCGAAAGACTACAAGGGTATACCGGCGGACTTGCTCGCGGGGCTTGAAGCACGGCAAAAAAGTATCGAAGCTGAACTACAAGAGATCGTTGTTGAAAAGAAGCGTATGCAAATCACATATGGATTCAGGTTGCTTTCCCTTATCGCTTCTTACATAATGGCCGACGTTACGGGGCAAATCAAAGCGAAACTAGTTTCCACGAAAAACGTCTGTTTCCTCTATGGTTGGATACCTGCCGACTGCGCTACTAGCCTGACCGCGGAACTTTTCCGTATTACAAGTGGGCGAATCGGTGTGCGTGTCCTTGATCCCAATGAGGTCGAATCTGTGAGAAGCGGTGCGGAAAAAGTGCCGACGGCTCTGAGTCATGGAAAGTTCGCTTCCAGTTTCGAGCCTCTGGTCTTCTCCTATGGCGCGCCCCTCTACGGCTCCATTGATCCGACCTTCTTTGTCGCCATATTTTTTACACTACTCTTCGGCATCATGTTCGGAGATGTGGGACAGGGCTGTGTCCTGTTGCTATTAGGGCTTCTCATCAAACAGAGGAAAATTAAATTTCTGGCAAGTTTCAAGAGTTTTGGCGGTCCTTTGGTTTACGTAGGTATCTTTTCTATGTTCATGGGACTGCTTTACGGAGGGGTGTTTTCCAATGAGACGCTTCTGGAAACGCCGACACGGGCGTTGACCGGTTTCTTGGCTGACACAGGCTTAGGACGTTTGCTTAACATCCATGAAACAGGCAAGATTCTTCACCTTATGCCTGAAAAGGGTAGTATAGACAAGCTGTTCTACTTTTTTGGGTTTACGTTGTCTTTGGGTGTGATTTTGAACTCGATAGGGCTTATTTTTAATATCTCCAATCAATTTTCCGCTAAAAACTATGAAAGCGCCCTATTTTCAAAGACTGGTTTGGCGGGCGCTTTATTCTTTTGGTGGATCATTGGCATAGCGGTGCGGATGATTGCTGGTGGACGACTTTATTGGTTCGACGTTCCTTGTATTGCCGTGCCGTTATTGTGCATATTCTTTGGACCCTTACTCTGGCGGTTCTTATCGGGTGAAAAGCCCAAAAAGAAAGAGGGGTTTTTGGTCTTTATTATGGAAGGTATCGTGGAGATATTGGAAACGCTTTCGAGTTACATCTCCAACAGTGTGAGTTTTCTCCGTGTGGGCGCTTTTGCTTTGTCGCATACGGTTCTGTCGTTTATTACATTTACGATGGCGGAACTTGTGGGACGCGATTCCTTGTTTGGGTCTATGTTTTCGGTAGTGGTTGTCATTTTTGGTAACTTGATTATCATCGTGCTTGAAGGTATGATAGTGGCAATTCAGGTAACGAGGTTACAGTATTACGAATTTTTTAGTAAATTTTGGACTGAATCTGGCGTGAAATTCGTTCCGTTCAGGTTTCGGAAGGAATAAGAGGAGGATTTTATGAAGAAAAAGATTATTTTTGTTGCGTTTTTTCTATTTGTGGCAGGCTTTATGTTTGCCCAAGAGGTGGATAAGGCAGAAAGCGGTTCCGCTATCAAGTACATAGCGGCGGCTATTGCAGTAGGTATCGCCTGTATAGGCGGTGGTTTGGCGGTAGGGCAAATTGGCGCCGCGGCTATGGGCGCGATGAGTGAAAACGCCGAGCTTTCCGGCAAAGCTATGCCCTTTGTGGGACTTGCCGAAGGTATCTGTCTCTGGGGCTTCCTTGTCGGACTGCTCATCCTGATCTTGTAAGGGAGGGATTAGGGTTATTGAGAGTTGGGAATACCTAGTCTTGAATACTGCTTGCTTTGTTTGTTGACGGGATATTCCCAATTTTCGACTCCTAATAAACAGTGGACTACTTTTTTATCGGGGACCCCGAATTAGTAACGGCATTTCGTTTTGTGGGCATTGAGGGCTTATCTGTGGACAACGCAGATTCGGCGCGGCAGTCTTTTCGTAGAATTACTGAAGGCTTTGATGAAGTCAGTAATATGTCCATTCCCACAGAGGGTTGCCGTATCCTTATTATGACGCAGGAGATTGCTGAATGGCTGGGCGATATATTGTTGCAGTGGCAATTATCGGGACAGTACCCTCTGGTAGTAGAAATACCGGGCATGATGGGCAAAATTCAGGGTGGAAAAACGCTTGTGGACTCCATTAGGGAAGCCATTGGTATCCATGTATAAATTGCCCAAAATACAGCGCTTTTCCAGCGGCTAAATGCCGTGTTTACAGATTCTAATGATTTATAAAAGTTATAATATACCGCGGATGCTAATTGTTGCCTTGAATTATCAAACTTTATTTACTTTTAACCTTATCGCTCCCCAAAAAAGGAAACTCTGCGAAAGAGGGGACTTGAACCCCTAAGCCTCGCGGCACTAGAGCCTAAATCTAGCGTGTCTGCCAATTTCACCACTTTCGCGTATTTTATTGTTTTATAGCATAACAGATCGTATATTCTTTGTCAAGCCCAAATAATAAATAGCAGATAGCAAAGAGTAGTTAGCAGTTAGCAAAGAGAAATGAGCAAAGAAGTCCAGTGGCAGACTTCGCACGTGAGGCGGAGCGCAAGCCGCCTCGCAATGCGCGTCAGACACCACTCCCATACGTCTGACCCCGTGTCAAGTCCTGAAAAAGGTTGACAGCTTATTTAAGCGACCCGCTGGTGCATTTTATCAGGCGTCTGATAATGCAGAGCCAAATGGGGGCGCAAGGTGTTGTACAACAACACCGCCTCGTCAATCGCCGCCACTGCCTGTTGCTTATTCCGAAACGTACCAGCCGAGCGCGTATTCCTGTTTCAGTATTCCGTTAAGCCGTTCGGCGCGGGCGTTTTCGTAACAGTGCATTTCCTCAGTCATGCTGACCGCGATCCCCCGGTCGGTGAGCTTCGCGACATAGCGATGCGAGCAATACTAACAGCCGCGGTCTGCATGATGGACGGGGAACGCCCCTTTAGGGAGTTCCGCCAGCGCCATGTCCAGCGCGCGGACGGTGCCTTCACTTTCCAGCGTATCCCCCGCGTGATAACCGACTATCTTCCGAGACCACCAATCCATCAGCAGACTGAGATACAGGAAGCCTTCGTCAGTGCGGATAGAGGTGATGTCCGCCGCCCACGCCTGATTAGGCGCGGTTACCTCCAGCCCTTTGACCAGATTGTGAAACACCGGTAAGCTGTGCCGCGAGTTCGTCGTTTTCGGTATGCGCGGAAGCCGGTCCAGCAACAGCCCTTTTCCCCGCAATACCGCAAAGAACTTGTCTCGCCCTAGCTTTACTCCCGCGTCGGACAGTTCCGCCCGCAGCATATGATACAGCTTCCGTCTGCCGAGCCGGGGCTGTAGCGCTCGCTCTGCCCGAACCAACTGCCCTAGCAGTCCGCTATCCACCGCCCGCCGCTCCCGCCGCCGCCGCGTCTTGTAATAATTCTGCCGGCTCATCCTGACTTTGGCGCACAACTGTCCGACCCGCATCGCCCCGCTCATTCCAGCCCTCTTGTCTTTCGCCGTTCGGCAAGCGTTATGCCGTTCTTTTTTTAGCTCTTCCACACTTGTCCCCATACGTTTGCATGCTCTATCCAAAAATGCACTTTCAAGACAATGGTCCATGTGCGCATCCGCCACGAATCCTATTCCTGCACCTCGCCTCGTCTAGGCTCTGATATTTCCCGCTACTTACGTCCTCCACCAGTCTGCGCTTAAACGCCTCGCTCTATCTTATCACATCTCGCATCTTTCTTCTCCTCTCCTGTCTACTTTACTCCAGGACGCGACATCTTTGCTCATTACTCTTTACTAATTACTATTTGTTCATTGCCGCGCTGATTTTCCCCCCCTCGTGATGTAATTATATATCCTATCCAGCGCAAACGCCTCATTCTTCAAGCCTGCCGGTCATACCGACCCGCGGGCTTTTTATATATGCGCCCCTCGCACCTCCGTGCCTGACGGACGCGTACATTAAATAGAATGAAGGAGGAAGAATGAAACACACTTTCGGTAAGAACGCGATTCCCGCGCTCTTAATAACAATGCTCATCGGAGCAACCCTCGGTTGTTCCGAGTTGCCCCCCCCCCCGGATGAACCGATCCTGCAAAGCATAGCGGTAACCAGTCCGCCGACCAGACCGTGTACGAGCTAGGCGAAACCCTGAACATAAGCGGGCTTGTGGTAACCGGAACCTACGCTGACGGCACGACCAAGGCGGAAACTGTAAGCCTGTCCAACATAAGCGGATACAACGCGAACACAGTGGGTCAGCAGACTCTTACCGTAACGATAGACGGCAAGACCACGACCTTTACGATAACGGTAAACAATGCGGCGTTGCAAAGAGCATAGCGGTAACCGGTTCCCCCGCCAAGACCGTGTACACCCAGGGTGAGGCATTGAACCTGAGCGGACTTGTGGTAACCGGAACCTACTCGGACGGGACCACCAAGACGGAATACTGGTACGACATAAGCGGATATGACGCTGATACGCTGGGTCAACAAACCGTTACCGTAACCGTGGGCGACAAGACCGCCACCTTCACCGTTACTGTCAAAATAACCGCGGCCTTTGTCGTGAACGGGAACCTTGAAGACCCGATAAACGGCATACCTGAGAATATCGTCCTGTCCAAAGGCGGAACGCCCGCGTCCTTGACCCTTGAGATCATCGGAGACTACGAGTCCTATGAATGGCTTCTC
>JAISEA010000014.1 GCA_031264475.1 Treponema sp.
CTTGACATTTCTTGAGAAAAATATAATATTATTATGACAGAAGAATAAATACTGTCATAATAGGAGTCATTTTGGCGTTTGAAATAAAAGCTACAGGTAGAGCCGTTCCCCAAAGACGGGTAAGCAATGAGGAATTGGCGCAAAAGATAGACACGAATGATGAGTGGATATATTCCCATACAGGCATCAGGGCGCGGCGCATAGCAGATGCGGAGACCGCGTCCAGCGATTTAGGCGTTAAAGCCGCATGGAACGCCCTTGAGATGGCGATTGAACGAGGCATATGTACGGAAAAAACGCCGGAAGAGCTTGCCGCTACCATAGACATGATCATCGTTGCCACCACCACACCAGATTTCTACGGCTGTCCTTCGACCGCGTGCCTAATTCAGAACAAACTCGGCGCAAAAAACGCCGGCGCTATGGATATTTCCGCCGCGTGTTCAGGTTTCATCTATGGATTGGAGACAGCGGCTGGTTTCTTGAGTGTTGGAACAGAGCGTAGGCGCTGTTTGGTCATTGGATGTGAAATACTATCAAGATTCATTGATTGGAACGACCGAAGAACCTGCGTACTCTTTGGAGACGGCGCCGGGGCGGTTCTTTTAGAAAAGACGCCCGCGCCCACTGAAGGCGCTGAACGCCGTGGCTTATTGCGTACCATACTTCGCGCAGACGGCGCAGGTTCGGAGAACCTCATCATAAAGAAAGGTGGTTCGCGCAACGCGTATCGCGCCGGCGATGTATTTGAATTCGCCCCGTTCATAGAGATGAATGGACGCGCAGTTTACAATTTCGCAGTCCGTGCCATGACGGAGATTATAAAAGACCTCCTAGAAGCCGAGCGCCTAACCATTGATGAACTACGGTGGATAACGCCGCATCAAGCCAACGCCCGAATCGTGCAGGCCGCGATGAAACGGCTTAACTTCCCAAGCGAAAAGTTCTTCATAAACATCGATGAATACGCCAATACCTCAGCCGCATCCATACCCATCGCATTAGACGAACTCAACCGCGGATCACACCTCAAGAGTGGAGACTTGGTTATGTGCGTGGGGTTCGGCGCAGGCTTAACTTACGGCGGAAATTTAATTGTGTGGTGAGAGTAAATGAAAAAAATCTTTCTGTTTCCCGGACAAGGGTCCCAGTATCCGGGCATGGCATTAGACTTTTGGGAAGCGTCAAGCGAAGTTAAGAAACTATTCGCGCTCGCCGCGGACGTCAATGGCAGGGATATGAAGACTTTGCTGGCGGAGACGGACGCGGCGATTCTAAAACGGAGCGACATCTCGCAGATTACGGTCACTCTTGCGAATCTTTCGGCGATGGTTTTTATGAAGGAGTGCGGATTAGCGCCGAGCGGCGTCGCGGGATTCAGTCTTGGAGAATACGCCGCCTTAGCTGCGGCTGGTGTGATCAGTACAGAGGACTGTTTTCGGCTCGTGAAGGTGCGCGGGGAGATAATGCAAGCGACCGTAGACAATAGCGAAGGCGACGACACAGGCATGGGCGCGGTGATTGGGATTAGCCCGCAGACGATAACCGCTCTCCTTGACGAATGGAACATAGACGGGCTTTTCGCCGCGAACTTTAACTCAAACAGACAAACCGTCGTGTCTGGTACTGCTTCTGCGCTTGCGAAGGCGGAGTCGCTTTTCAAGAGCAATGGTGCGAAGCGATTCGTCAGGCTTCCTGTTGCAGGCGCTTTTCATTCGCCGCTCATGCGGGGTGCGGCCGAACGATTCGCATTACCCCTTGAGAGCGTTCTTTTCAACGACCCTTGTCTTCCGCTGTACTCAAATGTTACCGGCAAACGGATAGCAAGCGGTGCAGAAGCGAAACGGCTTGCTTTGCCGCACATTACGAGTGTGGTACACTGGACAGATGAAGAGGCGTCTATCATAGCAGACGGCTTTGAAGCGGCTTTTGAGACGGGACCGGGGCGGACCCTTGCCGGGCTTTGGAAGGACGCAAATAATACGGTTCCCTGCCACGCCGCGGGAACGGTTCAGGAAATACTAAAGATTGAACCAAGTATTTAAAAGTTGGAGATTGCTATTATTATGGAGATGAAGATGAATTTTGAAAACAAGAAAATCCTCGTTACAGGCGCATCGCGGGGCATTGGTAGGGCGATAGCCTCGGCTTTTCTGACAAACGGTGCGGCGGTTTGGGGGTTAAGCTCGAAAGAGCCGTCGGATTTACCGCAGAGGCTTTCTGCGGCGGACGGCAAATTGAATTGGCTTACGGTGGACTTGTCGGAACTGGAGGCGATTGAAGGCGTTATTGAACAAGCGGTCAAGAGCGCGAATGGTTTCGACGTTCTTGTAAACAACGCGGGTATTACGAAGGACGGTCTCGCCTTTAGAATGAAGTTAGAGGATTTCCAACGGGTAATTGATGTGAATCTTACTGCGGCGTTTCTTATTAGCCGTATTGTTGCCCGTGACATGGCGCGGCGGCGTTCAGGCGCTATTATCAACATGACGAGTGTAGTGGGCGTTCATGGGAATGGTGGGCAGGTGAACTACTCTGCGAGCAAGGCAGGGCTTATTGGGCTTACCAAGAGTTTGGCGCAAGAGGTTGCGTCGCGCGGGGTAAGGGTCAATGCGGTTGCGCCGGGGTTAATTGCTTCCGATATGACTGACACCATGCCTGAGGAGGCAAGGTTGAAGATGCTCGATCACATTCCTTTGCGCCGTATAGGAACCCCGGAGGACGTGGCTCACGCTGTATTATTTTTAGCGGAGTCTCCTTATATCACGGGTCAAGTACTACAAGTCGACGGCGGAATGTTCCTCTAACACCCTTCGCACCCTTCGCACCCTTCGGGTGTTTAACAACTTCACACGGGGCGTTATAAGAAAGGTGGACCCGCTGACCCCGACAGGACGCTTTAAAACACCCGAAGGGTGCGCTTGCTTTGCAAGCGGAACCTTCTCGTTGTTAGGAAGGAGTCTCAGCGTTGTCTGATGCCCCATCTAGCGCCACCGCAAGGCAGGCGCCATAAGGAGAGGGGCGCGGTTTTCCACAACGGAGGATGGCACACAGGCGTCCTTGTGGTGCGCCCCCTGTCTCCAGCCCGCGCAAGCGCGGTCTTCCGCCACCCCCCAACCATGCGCCGCGTCTTTCGCCGCGGTGCGTTCCCGCCTCAGACACTACCCCGATGTCTGACACCAGAGGTCCCTAACCTCGCCGGGCGTGTCTGACACCGTTTGCGCCTTGACACAGGCACGCCATTTGCTCTTTTTCCCCGCCGCCCCCACGAGGACCTTTGATGTCAGGCACCCGCCCGCCCGTCTTCCCTCTCTGCTCATTACTATTTGCTCTTTGCTCTCTATTATTTGTCAGACATCGTTACAAAAAAATAGCGGGGTTCTGCGCTTACGCAATCCCCCGCCTTGGTGTCAGATACTATTCTCTTTACTCATTACTATTTGTCTGACACCTCCCTGCCCGACACCTCATAGTAAGCCGATGACTGACACCGCGCCGAGTAAAGCGGCGTCTGACACCCGCCGCCCCGTCTGCCTTTCCTCATTATTCTTTGCTCTTTCCTCTTGACATCAAGCCGATGCTTGACACCAGCACCTAGCCTCCATGCCTGACCCCGTCCGCCCATCTTTCCTTTACTAACTGCTAACTGCTCTTTATTATTTTTGACCTCAAAAAATAATTTTTCCCCCTTGATTCTTTTGCATTTTGCCATATACTATATAATAATATTACACTATATAAAAACACGCAAGGCAATTATACCCACGTGTACCCGACACCCTTGGGATGTCTGACACCCGAAGCCTGTTAGTCGCCTGCGTAACAGACGTGTCTGCCCCCCGAAGCCCGTGAGTCGCCTGCGTAACCGATATGTCTGACACCCGAAGCCCGCTAGACGCCTGCGTAACGGAAGACGGTGTCTGACACCAAGCTCGTGAGCCATCTGCGTAGCAGATATGTCTAATACCCGAAACCTTTCCGCTCGACTTCGTGGTAACTCGCGGTAAATTTTTTTATTTTTCCTCTTGCTTTTTTTTCATTTGCCTTTTATGATATAAACATAAGGCGACGATGAAGGTATGCTATACCGAACAAAACTGAATATAACTAATCGTTCTCAGAGCGTTTACATGGAGATGCGTAAATGCACAGTTACCCCCCCCCCCGTATTATAACTTTAACTTATAATCGTTCTTTATACAAATATACTTGTAAAGCGGGTGTAGCTTGTCCGCACGCTCTCAGCGCCGTTATCACATCGGATAGCATCCTATATAATCGCTATCGCTAGTCAAGTGAAACCGTCTTGCGCGGTTTCATATAACATGGAAACTTGCCCGTATGGGCGGTTTATATTGCCGGCGGGCATACGCATAAGGAATTGTATTATGAAAAGGAATCAAAGTATGAAGACGCATCTGTTGTTGCTGGTGGGGTTGCTTGCCATGCTTTCAGGTTGCGCAAAAAAGGCGGCGGAGGGTGGAAAACTTGTTATCTATTCGCCCAATTCTGAAACGCTGGTAAACGCCATCATTCCAGCCTTTGAAAAGGCGAGCGGCGTTACCGTGGATATTATTTCTGCGGGAACCGGCGAATGTTGGAAACGCATTGAATCGGAAAGGAACAATCCTATCGCTGATGTTATTTGGGGCGGACAGGTTCAAAACAGTAATCCTGACTTGCTCGAAACGTATGTCGCGGCGAATGACAGCCTCGTTTTGCCACAGTTCCGTAATACGGACGGCAAGCTCACTAGATATTGTCTTGACGGCAGTGTTTTGCTGGTCAACACCGATCTTATTGGAGATATTAAGGTTGAAGGCTATGCCGACTTGTTAGACCCGGCGTTAAAAGGCAAGCTGATCATGGGCGATCCGACTAATTCGAGTTCCGCTTTTGCCCAGTTGAGCAATACTCTCTATGATATAGGCGGCGGCGATTATTCTGCCGATGCGGGGTGGGATTATGTCAGGAACCTTCTCCTCCAGCTTGACGGGAAAATTGCCCAAAGTTCTTCAGGCGTTCACAAGGGCGTGGCTGACGGCGAGTATACGGTGGGACTTACCTATGAGGACCCCTCGGCGAGTTATGTTCGGGACGGTGCGCCGGTCAAGATAGTCTATATGAAAGAAGGCGTGTCTTTCCTTCCCGCTACATCGGGAATCATCAAAAACTGCAAAAATCTGGAAAACGCCAAGAAGTTTATGGACTTCATTACCAGCAAGGAAGCCCAGGACATTATCGGAACCCAGTTGACCGTCCGCCCCGTGCGGGACGATGCCGAGCTTGGTTCTTATATGACGCCGTTTTCGGCAATCAAGATGATTGAGGAAGATAACAACACGCTTAGTGCGGGAAGAAACGGTATCATTGAACGTTACAGAAACCTTGTAACATCGCTTCAATAATCTAACTGCCGGACGAGTACTAGCTTGTCCGGCGCCCTTAACGGGAAAGCGCAGGAAATTATGAGTGTAAAAATAGTTTGCGATCATGTAGTAAAGAAATACGGAGAATCGGTGATCATTCCCGATCTCCGCCTTGAAATAAACGAAGGTGAATTCTTTACCCTTTTAGGGCCTTCGGGTTGCGGAAAGACAACGTTGTTGCGGATGATTGCGGGGTTTAATTCCATTGAGGGCGGGTTAATCAAATTCAACGCTTCTGTCATCAATGATTTGCCGCCGGGAAAACGCAATATCGGTATGGTTTTTCAGAATTACGCCATTTTTCCCCACATGAATGTGTGGAAGAATGTGGCTTTCGGGCTTACCAATCGGAAGCTTTCCAAAGAACAGATAGAAGGGCGGGTAAACAAAATGCTCGCTACGGTAAAAATCGAACAGTTTAAGGACCGAATGCCCGACCGTCTTTCTGGCGGGCAACAACAACGGGTCGCCCTTGCCCGTGCTATTGTCATTGAACCGGATGTTCTGCTTATGGATGAGCCGCTTTCCAACCTTGACGCAAAATTGCGGGTTGATATGCGGAACGTCATCAAGGAAATACAGAAAACCGTCAATATTACAACGGTGTACGTTACCCATGATCAGGAAGAGGCTATGGCGGTATCAGACCGTATTGCCATTATGAATAACGGGGTAATTCAGCACGTCGGCACGCCGAGGGAAATCTACAAACGACCCGCTAATGTATTTGTGGCAACCTTTATCGGACATTCCACAATACTAGAGGGAAGCCTGAAACAGAGCGACCGCGGGATGGAATTAACTGTCGGCAGTTACACGCTGACTTTGGGTAGTGTTCCCGGCTTTGAAGGCGGGGAACAAAAGGTTAAAGTTTCCATACGTCCAGAGGAATTTTATATCAGCAAAGATGACACAGGGATCAAGGGAACGATTACCAGTTCGGTACTGCTTGGCTTGTATACTGAAAACTTTATCAGGCTTGACAACGGGGAAATCATTAAATTTATTGATCAGGTGGACAGGGAGCTGAATGCGGGGGACAGAGTAACGCTGAATATGTACCCTGAAAAAATAAATATTTTTGATGAAACCGGCGCGAAAAGTCTTTCAAAAGGACAATAAAATGAAGCAAAAAAAAGACGCATGGTTTACGATAACCATAGGAATTTCGCTTCTGTATGTTGTGTTCCTTTTGTATCCTCTTGTTATGCTCCTTGCGCGGAGTATTATGACGCCCGACGGCATTTCATTTGCTTCTTTTGCCAAGTTCTTTTCATCGAAATACTATTATGGCGTTATTGTCAACAGTCTGCTCGTAACATTGAGCGTTACGTTGTGCACCTGTATTTTGGCAGTGCCTCTGGCATATATTCTTACAACGGTTAAAATCCGTTTTGCAAAAGTCATACAGGTATTGATACTCATCTCAAGTACCAGCGCTCCGTTTATCGGTGCGTATTCATGGATACTGCTTTTGGGAAGAAGCGGCGTTGTTACCAAATTCTTCAGAACCATCGGGATAACGGTTCCGGACATTTACGGTTTTGCTGGTATACTTCTTGTACTGACCTTACAGCTTACGCCGCTTATCTATATGTATGTTTCAGGGGCGCTTAAAACGGTTGATAGTTCCCTGCTTGAAGCCGCGGAAAGCATGAACTGCACAGGAATACAAAAAATGTTCCGTATTACCGCCCCGCTGATTCTCCCTACGATACTAGCTGGTAGCCTGTTGGTATTCATGCGGGCTCTTGCGGACTTTGGGACTCCCATGCTTATCGGCGAAGGGTTCAGAACCATACCTGTTCTTATCTTCAATGAATTTATCAGTGAGATGGGTGAAGACGACAGTTTTGCCGCGGCGATAAGCATTATGGTGGTGGTTTTTGCGACATCTGTTTTTCTTGTCCAGAAATTTGTTGCCGAGAAAAAAGCTTTCAAAATGTCGTCCCTCCGCCCTATAGAGGCAAAAAAAGAGAAAGGGATTAAGAACATCGCGGCCCATGTCTTTGTATACTTGTACATAATTCTTGCGATTATGCCTCAATTGTATGTCATTTATACATCCTTCTTGAAAACAAGCGGGAAAATATTTGTCAAAGGCTATTCGCTGGACAGTTACGTCATAGCTTTTTCAAAAATAGGGGACGCTATACAGAATTCGTTTGTTCTGGGGTTATCGGCGTTGGTGATCATCGTCGTAACGGCAAGTCTTATCGCCTATGTTACGGTGCGCCGTCCGGGCCCGCTTACCAATGCGCTGGACATATCAA
This sequence comes from Treponema sp., assembly GCA_031264475.1. The sequence continues at coordinate 7,703 of JAISEA010000014.1, forward strand.
CAATGTTTCCCTACATTGTTCCCGGTTCGATACTCGGCATTTCGCTTCTGGTAACCTTCAATAAACAGCCGTTGTATTTAAGTGGAACCGCGTTCATTCTTATCATTGCGTATACCATACGGCGGCTACCCTATACCATACGTTCAAGTAGCGCCATTTTACATCAGGTAAGCATCAGTACTGAAGAAGCCGCCATAAGTTTGGGCGCTTCAAAGTTCAAAACCTTTACTCGAATTACCCTTCCTGCAATACTGCCGGGCATCTTTTCCGGGGCCATACTCAGTTGGATTTCGATCTTAACCGAGTTGAGTACATCGGTCATTTTGTATACAACGGCAACCCGTACCATGACCATTGCCATTTACACGGAAGTTTTGCGGGGGAATTATGGCACTGCCGCCGCTCTTTCTTCGATTTTGTCGGTCATTACAGTGATCTCTCTGCTTATCTTCTTCAAACTGTCCGGAAAACGCGAACTAAGTATCTAACAGCCGAAGGCTGTTTAACGACTTCTTACGGGGTGTTGTACGAAAGGGGGTGCCGCTTCCACTGACTTGACGGCTACGCTTGCACGCAAGCGTAGCCTGTTCTTATGTCTGACACCGCTTGCGCCTTGAACAGGCACGCCATTTGCTCTTTTTCCCCGCCACCCCGATGCCTGACACCGACAGACTTAGTCTGTTAGTCGTACTTGTTGTGCTGTACCAGCAAGCCATGACGCGCCGCTGGTGCCAGACACCGCCCGCTCGCCGCCGCGTCCCGACACCCCGACGATACACCCCGATGTTTGCCGCCTTCGGTGCCAGACACCGCGCCCGCATCCGCTACGCCTTCGGTATCAGCCATCGCCCGCTCGCCGCCGCTCTTTGCTCTCACGCGCACGCC
>JAISEA010000024.1 GCA_031264475.1 Treponema sp.
TCATGAATTCTAAAACTGAATTCATGAATTTAAAAACTTATTTCATGAATTCTAAAGCTAAATTCATGAATTTAAAAACTTATTTCATGAATTCTAAAGTTGAATTCATGAATTCTAAAGCTGAATTCATGAATTCTAAAACTTATTTCATGAATTCTAAAGTTGATTTCATGAATTCAAAAACTGATTCTCCGCATAAAACGTCTTTTTTGGGACAAGAAATTACCGCGCCCTGAAGTGAGAACGCCCGCGCATTTGCGGGTTTGTCTGTCTTTGTATAGTACTGAAAGAATTCTACGGGGGGGGGGGGCCCATGCGCTCGTCTGGTGAGCGATTTCGCAAGCGGCGTGCCGCGGTTTGCGGGGTTCTTGTTTCAATAAGACGTTTTTGTTGCATAAAGATATAATTACTCAAAAAATGAGAATTGTCAAGTAGGCATTTTCAAATAGCAAATAGCAGTTAATAGTTAGCAGTTAGTAGTTAGCAAAGGAAAGAGGTAGCGGCGTGGTGTCAGAGGCACGGCGGCGAAGCTTGGGCGTGAGCGGGCGGCGGTGTCTGATACCGCCTTATGGTTGGGGGGTCTGGAGCGGAGGGAGGCGCGACAGGAAGGCGAGCGCGAGCGACCTCCGGTTTGGAAATAGCGCCCCCCTTCTTGCGCTTAAAAAATCCCGAAGCGATTACCACGAAGTTATCTAGCAGACTTGGATGTCAGGCGTATTGGGTAGGCGGCTCACGGCTTGGTGTCAGACGTCGGGACTACTACGCCCCCTCGCGTGCGAAGTCTGCCGCTGGTCTTCTTTACTCTTTGCTATCTGCTCTTTATTATTTGGCGTCAAGTTTGATTAACGTTGCCAGCCCTTTTTCCACCCGCACGGTAATACGGCTTTCCAACGCCGCGTTGAGCGGAACCAGCGGCGCGTCAGACTGCGCGTTTAGGTCAAAAGCCGCGAGCCGCTTTCCGTCCTGTTCTATGCAAAGCCGCGACTCTTCCGCAACCGCGAGAGTGAGCCGCAAAACGCTCCCCGCTTCAAGCCCGTAGAGAGAATAAACCGCGAATTCCCCGCACGTAAGCTCCAGCGCGTAGATACCCCAGCGATCCCAACCGGTTTCCCGCAACGGATCTTTCCCTTTTTCAACGCGGATAGCCATGCCGGAATCCCGCTGGTACCCAAAAAGACAAGGTTCCTCCCGTGCGCCGCTGAAAGAAACGCCCTTGCCGGGAAACTGATCGAAGTCCGTGGCGCGAAGGGAACAGGGCGGACGGCGAAACACCGCGCTCGTAACCGACGGATTTTCAACGCAGTTCTCAAGCTTCATGTTCTCAAGGTATTCATCAAGCATAGCCACAGCTTGGGCTTTTGACGGTTTCGCCCCGCCCTTGGTGTAGGCGAGGAGCGCGTCCCAACCTTTCGGCTTTTTCACCGAATACGGGGACGTGGCGCATTGCATCTTTTTCCAGGGCCAGACGTTCACCCCTATGTCAAGACTGAAGCCAAGCGGATACAACGCCGCGTACCATTCGTTGCTGTTTTCCCCGCTTTCACCCAGCCACAGCGGCACATTGAGTTTCTCCCGAAACGCGATGTACTCCCGATACGCGGAAATGTCGGGCGGACATCCGTAACGGTGAAAATGAATGAGCATATTGTCATCGTATTTCTTGAAGAAAACAGTCGGATCCGTCGCCCAATGATGCCCTTCTATAGAAAGCAGATGATCCGGATCGATCTTCCTGATTGCGGCGACAGCTTCTTCATAGAATCGAATCAAAGCCGGGAGCGTGTAATCAATATTCGGATAATCGTAGCGCACCGTACGGATAGGCTCATTCAACAGGTCATACGCGCCGACTATCCACCGCCCTTTATAACGCCGCGCAAGCTCTTCCCACAGGGCGATGCCTTTGTCCCAGTAGTCTTTGTCCGTTAAAAGACGGGGGAGATTGTCCCGCGAATCGTCTATGTTGTCTCCTGTCTGCCCTCCGGGCGCGCCGTGCATATCCAAAATCGCGTAAACGCCGGCTTCTTCGCACCATTTTACGCAGTCTTCAAGCAGGCGAAAGCCGTCTTCCTTAAAGATAACCTCGTTCGGCTCGTCTTCCATAAGAATCCGCCAGTTGAGCGGGATTCTCACCGAGTTGTATCCGAGCGCCGCCATGCGCAGAATGTCCTCGCGGGTGATGTAACGCTGTCTGAATTCTTTCCAGAAGTGTTCAGCATACGCGCTTCCGGCAAGATCGCGCACCGTCTCCTCAATGTTGCGAGATCTGTCAAACGCGCGGTTGTCAAAAGCCAGCCACATATAGCCTTCGCACAGAAGCCAGTTTCCCAGCCCCCAGCCCGCAAGGAGAATCTCTTCTCCCCTTCCATTAACGATCTTCTGTCCACGGGCTTTCAAAAAGCCGCTCACTCGTTTCCTATCCAGTTTTTCAATCATATCCTCTCCTTCCACAGCCAAAGGCTGTTTAAATACTTCTTAACAGGTGTTGTCCGAAAGGTGGACCCGCTTCCACTGACTTGACGGTTACGCTTGTAAACAAGCGGAACCTTCGCGTTGTTTGATACCCTAACGCTACTAACTGCTAACTGCTACCTACTAACTTTTAGAGGGGCGCTATTTCCGAAACGGAGGACGGCACACAGCCGCCTTCCTGTCGCGCCCTCCTGTCTTCGGTTCCCCTTGCGCGGTCTTCCGCCACCCCTCAACACCCGCCTCGCGTGCGGTGTCTGACACCAACGCTTTTAAACACACGAAGTGTGCAAAATAGTATACCAAACAGGTGAAGGCTGAGCAAGACGTTTTTTAACACACCCGAAGGGTGCGAAGGGCGCAAAACCGAAAATATTCCACCTTTTAGAAATTTTTCTCCCTATCGGATTTTGAATAGGGGTTATATACTTTTACCATGAATTACCTAAAAGCACATAAAACTCTCCTGGAGAGGCTGTGGGAACAAAAAGACTTGCAGATTATGGCGTGGCTGGGAGTCCTATGGATGCTCGTCTTCAACTACGCGCCGATGTACGGACTTTTGGTTGGCTTCAAAAGGAACTACCGGATCACCGATTCCCTGCTCAGCTTCAAATTCCTCGGCTCCCCCGCGGCGGACAACTTCGGGTTTCAACACTTCATCGCGTTCTTTAACGATCCCGAATTCTCCGACATCATGCTCAATACGTTGGGGATCAGCGTACTGAAACTGCTTATCGGTTTTCCCCTGCCCATCCTGTTCGCCCTGTTTTTGAATGAGATTAGGCAGGCGCGGTTTAAGCGCGTGGTGCAGACCATTTCCTATCTTCCGCACTTCCTTTCGTGGGTCGTGCTGGGCGGGATTCTCACCACATGGCTGTCTGACGCCGGGTTCATCAATGAACTTCTGATTACTGCGGGCGTTTTGAAAGAAGGCGTTACCTTCCTCGCGTATCCCCAATACTTCTGGGGTATCGTGGTCATATCCGATGTGTGGAAGGAACTCGGCTGGTCCGCGATCATCTATTTGGCGGCAATAGCCGGCATTGATCAGGACATTTATGAAGCCGCGGAAATCGACGGCGCGGGAAGACTCAGACGCATGTGGTCTATCACCCTGCCGTGCATCAAGGGAACCGTTTCGGTGCTTTTCATTCTCGCCATAGGCGGACTGCTCAATTCAAACTTTGATCAGATATTCGTGCTGTGGAACACCCTCAACGCGCCCCGTTCAACGGTGATTGACATTTACACCTACAATGTGGCTATGCGGAGCATGAGGTTTTCCTACGCCACGGCAATCGGTCTTTTCAAATCCGTGATCGCCTTCATTCTGCTTTTCATGGCGAACAAGGTAACAAAGAAAATCAACGACGTATCGTTGTTTTAGGAGTTTAGCATGAAATCATCCACTACAAACGGCGCAATGCGTCAGCCGAAGCGGCAATTCGGCAATTATGTCCGGAATAATATCGGAGAATGGATCATTATCTTTTTGATGCTTGTCCTGTGTTTTATTACCCTCTATCCAATATGGTATACGCTTATTCTTTCTTTTAACGACTCTCAGGACACCATGATGGGCGGCATCTACTGGCTGCCCAGAAAATTCACCCTCGAAAGCTACCGCACCGTCTTTGTTGACCGCGCAATCCTCAAAGCCTTCAATGTTACGATATGGCGCACCGGCATCGGCACAGTTGCGAGCGTGTTTTTTACGTCTATGGTGGCGTATGCCTTTTCCAAGAAACACCTTGCCGGACGGAAGTTTTATCTCATTATGGGAACTATCACCATGTTCTTTGGCGGCGGACTCATTCCGTATTTTATCCTTCTACGGAGCATCGGGCTTTACGATACGTTTCTGGTGTACATCATTCCCGCTCTGTTTAATTTTTACAACCTTATCATCTTTATGTCGTTCTTCCGTGAAATTCCCGCCGCGCTGGAAGAATCCGCAAAAATTGAAGGGGCGAACGATTTCCTTATCTTTGTCAGGATCATCCTGCCGGTTTCAGCTCCCGTACTTGCCACCATCGCGCTTTTTAACGGCGTGTACCACTGGAACGACTACTTTGCCGGGGTTATGTACATTTCCAATCCAGATTTGCAGCCCATACAGACTTTCTTGTACCGGATTATCGCCAGCGTTTCAATGACCAAATCCATAGTTGGTATGCCCGTGGGCGCGGCTGCTCAACAGGTAAGCTCTCAGTCCGTGAAACTCGCCACTATGGTAACGACAACCGCGCCCATTATCTGCATCTACCCATTCCTTCAGCGGTATTTCGTGAAGGGAATCATGATCGGTTCGATCAAGGGGTAGGCGGAGCATTGCGCGTTGTATTATGTTGGGAATTCCGGGATAAAAATCCCGTAATAATTTTTTAGTTTTATTTTCTTTTGGAGGTTAAAAATGAAAAAATTGGCAATCGCTTTTTTGGCGATTATAGTTATTGGAGGGTGTTCCCGCAAGGCGGTTGACGCTCCCGCGGCAAGTTCCGGGCAAACGGCGCGGACGGTTTCCGCTGACGAGCCGGGCTGGAAGGCTAACGCCTCAACGCCGATCAAGTTCCAGTGGTACATCAATTTCAGTTGGTTCTCACGGCAATGGGGGCAGTCCAAGGTTTCCAAGTACATCACCCAAAAAACCGGCGTTGACGTTGAGTTCATCGTACCGGCGGGCAATGAGGCTGAGCGTCTCAATGCCATGATCGCGGGCAATACGCTACCCGATCTTCTCACACTTGGCTGGTGGGAAGGGCAGGTGGGCATGATGATCGACGCGGGACTTGTCGAGCCGCTGAACGTACTCGCCGAACAGTACGATCCGTACTTTTTCAAGGTGGCGGATAAAGACAAACTCGGCTGGTACACCCGTAGCGACGGCAATGTATACGGGTATCCAAATGCATCGTATACGCCGTCTGATTATGAGAAATATCAGGGGAAACTCACCGCCAACGAGACCTTCCTTGTCCGCAAGGATATGTGGGAAGCCTTGGGCAAACCTGATATGACGACGCCGGAAGGGTTTCTCGCCGCGCTTCGGGCGGCAAAAGAGCAGTTCCCCACCGTAAACGGGCAGTCGCTTATTCCGCTCTCGTTTCAGGAATTCACAGACTCCGGCAACACCGCGCTCCAGCCATATCTTCTTCATTTCCTGAACATAAAACCAGAAAAAAACGGCGTATATGAATCGCTTGACCTTGGTATCAACGATCCCGAATATATCCGTTGGCTTAAAACCTTCCGCCAAGCCGCTGAAGAAGGACTTATACCTATGGATGTTTTTGTTGACAAGCGTTCTCAGATCGAGGAGAAGGCGGCGCAGGGGCGTTATTTCTGCATGATGTATCAGAATTGGGATATGCAGGCGCCGCAGAACGCCTTGTACGCCCGGGACCCCAACATGATCTACATCGCAATTGACGGACCCAAGAATAGCCGCAACGATCCACCAGCGCTTGCTGGCGGCGGCATCTCCGGCTGGACCATCACGCTGATATCCAAGAATTGCAAGGACAAAGCCCGCGCCATTCAATTCCTGTCATACCTTATAAGCGAAGAGGGGCAGATGGACGTGTTCTTCGGCATACCTGACGACACCTATACCATTGTTGACGGCGTTCCCACCTTCGTTCCATCGGTAAAGGAAGTGAACCTCACCGACAAGAACAAGCAGGAAATTGAAATCGGCGTTGACTACACCTATTGGATGCTTATGGACACGGCGTGGCAAGGGCAATGGCCTGCGGAATACGCTCCTTCTCTGGGACAGCCCCAGCTTTGGACGCGCCCGTACGTCACGTCATACGCCCAATACGACAATCTGGAAATGCAACCCGGTTCCGACGCCGCCTTGATCTCCGATGAAATCCAGCGCCGCTGGGGACGGGACTTGCCCCGCCTTATCCTTGCGAAAACCGAAGCCGAATTCGACTCAATCTGGAATGAGTTCCAGACGTTCAAGACGGGACGGGGCTACGCAAAACTTCAGGAGGAGCAGACCAAACTGCTTGTCGCAAATAAGAATAAATTGGGAATACAATGAGTATAAAGCGAGTCGGTTCAAACATTTGGGCTGACTCGCGGGGAAGCGGTCAAGCCCGTTTTCCCAAGCGCTTATGAATTACTAAAGGGGCTTTTTCACCATTTGAAAAAGCCCCACATAAACAAAAAGTTGAAGCCCGTCTTCCAAATAGGTGATATACTATAACGATGAAAGGCGCTGTTTTTTCCAAACGGCTCGTATTGGTGTATACGGTGATTGTAACCGTTCCGTTGGCGATGCTGATACTTGCCGGAACCGAACATTTACGACGCGGGGAATACCGCCGCATCATCGCGGAAGCGGAAAACGATCTCAAAGACAACATCAGCCACATCTCAAACTGTATTGATCTTTTTGTGCGGATCGAAATAGCCATCACGGGCAACAGGAAAATGGACGATCTCTTCCTTTTTAGCGATACATCGGATAAAATATCCATCATATTTCAGACACGCGATCTCAGCGACGAACTGGAGCGGTTGCTGGTGTCCATGCCGCAAATTTACGGCATCCGCATCTTCGCCGACGATGAAGGGATTCCTGAGCGGTGGCCTATCTTCTTCCATAAAGAAAGGCTGGAGACTGCCTTTTCCGTTGCGGGGGGGGGGGTACACAGGCGCGCGTGGTTATACGACTACCGTAGCGAACTGATGGGAACCCTTGAAATGGGAAGGAACCGCGCCGTTTCCTGTACGTCTCCGATACTATTGCGCACGCGGCGGATCGGACGGCTACAAATACTTATGCGTACCATAGACTTTTTCCCGTTCTTGTCCCGTGAGCGTGATTCGGTTCAGCGCAACTTTGTGTTTCAGGGCATCGTACCGGTCGTCTCGCCGGAAGACGGCGTTGAAGGGCTTCCACCCGCTCTCTCGTCTCCTGTTCTTGCGTCTGCCGCCGGGGTGGATGCTGGGCGCGTCTCGTTTCGGGAAAACGGCAGGGAACGCCACTTCCTGTGGCGCAGGGCGCCTAATACCGATCTGTTGTTGGTGAGGGATTGCACGCCGGAACTGAACGCATCAGGCATCGGCGCGTTCAGGGTTGTATCGGGGATAGGTATTCTGCTTTCAACCGCGCTTCTCTTTTTCGTCATACGCTTTGCCACGATCAGAATGATGTCGCGGCTGTACCTCATCATAAACGGCATGAACGAAGTCCACAAAGGAAACCTTGACGTTATGGTTCCGGTTGAAGGGACCGATGAAATAAGCGGCATGGCAGAGGCTTTCACCAATATGCTTGCGCGGATAAAACGCCTTATTCAGGAAATAAAGACCGAGGAGCGGCTGGTGACAGAGACCGAGATAAAGGCAATGCAGAACCAGATCAACGCCCATTTCCTTTACAATGTGCTTGAGACGATCAGGATGCAGGCTGAACTCCGTGACGAGAAAACCATTGTCCAAAGCATCACCTTGCTGGGCAGGATGCTCCGCTATTGCCTGACCCTGCGGAAAACGAGGGTCAAAGTGATTGAAGAACTGGAATACACCCGCTCTTATATCGCCCTACTCAACATCAGAAATGATTACGAGGTTGTGTTGCGGGAACACATTGAAGAAACCGCGCTCACCCTTGAAATCCCCCGTATGCTTCTACAGCCCATTGTGGAGAACGCCTTTCTCTATGCCATAGAGACGGAAGGAGAGGACGCGGCTATTGATCTATGGATAGAGACGGACGCTGTAAAGAATACGCTCTTGATCAGCGTGCGGGATTATGGGCGCGGGCTTGCGCCTGACGCGCTGGCTCGCCTTATAAAACACATTGCCGAAGAGGACGAAAAGGACACGCCCGGAGGTATTGGGCTTAAGAACATACAGCTCAGGCTTGCCGCCTTCTACGGTCCCACGTGGAAGCTGGACATAGAGAGCGCGCCGGGCGAGGGAATGTTGGTGCGTATTCCGGTTCCGTTACGTTATACAAAGGAGTAACGCGGTATGACAAAGATATTGATTGCGGATGATGAAAAGAATATCCGTGCGGGGATACGCAAGATGCTCTCGGAATCTTTAGGCGGGGAGGCGTGTTTCCTTGAGGCGAGGAACGGTAGCGAGGCTTTTGAGATCGCGGTTCACGAGCGCCCGAACATCGTGATTACCGATATACGTATGCCGAAAATGGACGGCATAGAGCTTATGTCCCGTATCCGCGAGGAAATACGGGAGCGCAAGGTCTATATCATTGTTCTTTCTGGCTACGACGAGTTTGTCTACGCTCAACAGGCGATCAGCTATCAGGTGTCGGCGTATCTCCTGAAACCGCTTGACCGAGAGGCGCTGTCCTGTACGGTAAAGACGGCGATAGCCGAGTTAAGCGCGTCGCAAGGCACGGAAACCGCGGCTCCCACGGACTCCGAGCGAAGCGTCGGCGACAGCCGCCTTGATAAGAAAACCAGAGCGGATCAGTCATACCACTCGTTTATCGAAGACGCGCTTGTGTGGATCGGCAAGCACTTCACCGAAGACATCAGCATGATGCAGGCGGCGAATCACGTTTCCGTCAATTACACCTATTTCTCGGAGAAGTTCAAGGAACACACGGGTCTCCACTTCTCCGAATACCTGAAGCGTCTACGGATCAACAACGCCATGCGCCTGCTTTCAGTCGGCAATTACCACGTATACGAAGCGGCTCGGAAATCAGGCTACCATGACGTAAAATACTTCTTTAAGCA
>JAISEA010000033.1 GCA_031264475.1 Treponema sp.
CTTACTTCCAGCCCTTCCAACAACGCCTTGTACTTCGCCTCGTCGAAAGGGCTATCTAAAAAAAACTTAATCCTTCCTTCTTTGCAAACTCAATAAAGGCTTCAGCTATACCATCTTTAGTTAAGCCTTCGTGGTTAAATAGGTCGTGTTGAACAATCAAATGTCCGTGGTCATCCAACCGCGACTCGTATATCTTATCGCCACTGTTGTCCTTGCCTGACTTTTGCATTGTTGCAAAGAATATCGGATAATCGTCAACTTTTGGACAGAGTTTATCGTCCCATTTTTGCACGAATAAGACGCTCGTTTTCGTACCGGTATGTGGCTTAAACGTGTTGCCGTGCAAGCCAACAACCGCCAAAATACGACAACGTTCCGCAATGAATTCACGAATAGACTTGTCGCTTGAATTGTTAAAGCGCCCCTGCGGCAATACAATCGCCATGCGCCCGCCATCTTTTAGGAAGTCAAGATTGCGCTCAATAAAAAGAATATCCCGCCCTACGGCTGTTTGATACGCGCCACTTGCTTTCCTTCCTAAATCATACTTCGCCAATATACGACTTTCTTTTATATCTCCCGCAAACGGCGGATTAGCCATAAGAACATCGAATTCAAATTCACGATCCCTGTCTTTATTTTTACGTATTCTCTTAAGTTTTTTCCAGCCTTCATTATAAGTATCTACCCAATTGGTGTCCTTCATCTTTTCGTCCCAACGTTCCCAATCAAGTGTATTCAAGTGTAGTACATTGGTCTGTCCGTCTCCCGCTATCAAATTAAGCGTCCGTCCAACACGTACTGCTTTTTCATCAAAATCAATAGCGAAAACTTTATCCTTCGCATAATCAACGCAACGTACAGGCTTCTGTTCAAGAGTAAACAAATGGCTTCTATCCGAGCCTTCATCTTGCATGATTTGTTCCCAGACATGAAAGATAGTATGAACAGGAAAACCGCAACTACCAGCCGCCGGGTCAATCATAGTCTCTGTTTCTTTTGGATTAAGCATCTTGACGCACATATCAATCACATAGCGTGGCGTGAAATACTGTCCCTTTTCGCCCTTACTACTCTTGTTGATAAGGTACTCAAAGGCGTCGTCGATAACGTCAAGATTGCTATTAAACAATTTAACATCTTGGAGTGAAGAGACACAAACCGACAAGTGTGAAGGAGTCAATTCAATCTTTGCGTCTTGGTGAAATACACCCTCCCATTTGGCTTTAGCCTTATCTAAAAGGTTTTGGATTTTCTTTTCTAGTTCGGTTTCCGTTTCTCCGTAATTACGGAATTCTAAACTCCGCCGCTTATCGCGTCCACTCTCCATCTCGTCGTACAGTTTGGTAAATACAAGCTTGAATACTTCTTCAAATACATCAACTCCAGCATTAGCCAATACCTCGTCTTCCATTTCAAGAATAAGGTCTTTAAGCGATTTATATTCACTTTGCAATTTATCTTTCTTGATTAAGTCTTCTATGGTCCATCGTTTTGTAAGAATATCAGTTAAGCGCTTCTCCGCGGGTGGAATAGCTGGAATATCCTCAAAGTAATTGGGGTCTCTGCGATGGTAAAACGAAATAGACTCGCCGTTAGTCCACACACCCATAGGCGCGCCAGTAGCGTTGCAATACGATTTGAGTTGTTCCTTGCCATCCTTTAATTTAGGCTTTTTGAGTTCCACGATAATATACGGCGTGGTAGTTTTATCTTTATCAAAGACGATAATATCCGCTCGTTTCTTCTCACGACCAAACGTTACCTCCGACTCTACCGCTATACGTTCACGCGGATACTGGTAGGTATGTATCAACGTATCAAGATACAACTGCCTGACGACTTCTTCAGGCGTTAATTTGATTTCCTTCTTACGAACCGCGCACGTAATATAATAATTCCCATGTATACTACGAGTAATAACGGCATTTTCGACTCTCTGCACCTGCTCGTTATCGAATTGTGTCAAACGATAGACGGAATCTTTAAGAATGGTTTCTAACAACATACTCATAGTATCGGATAAGTATAAACCTGCCTTTATTCAGGTTTTGACGTGTCTGCTTGCAAAACATACAGCAAAACCCTATACTAATGTACATGGAGAGACCAGATTACAATTCACCGCGAAGCCTGCGGGCGTTTCTCGACGCTCATGGACTCGGAATGAGAAAGAAATTTGGGCAAAACTTCCTCATCAACCCAAAAGCACGCGCTAATCTTATAGATGCGTTGGAGTTGACAGGAAGCCCCGAAGTCTGGGAAGTGGGTCCGGGCATTGGCGCAATGACCGCCCTACTTCTTGAAAAAGGCGCGACCGTCCACGCCTTTGAGATAGACCCCGGCTTCAGCGCAATCTTACAAGGCGAAATCTTCAAAGACAACCCACGCTTCATCCTTATAGAGGGAGATGTGTTGAAAACGTGTCTGCAAAACCCACCCGGACAGTATTTCTTTGGCAACTTGCCTTATACGGTCGCCGCACGGCTTATAGGAAGCCTCATAGAGAGAAGGCGGATGTTTCAACGTATGGTCTTTATGGTGCAAAAGGAAGTTGCAGAACGCGCGGTCGCACAACCCGGGTCAAAGGCGTACTCGTCATTCTCCGTGCTTTGCTCGTCCGTTTATACCGTTACGCCGTTGCAAGTCCTAAAAGGCGCGTCTTTCTATCCCGCGCCGCACGTTGACTCGCAAGGTATACGCTTAGATGCGCGGGCTGACGTGGGTGATTATCCCGACTTGTTTTACCCGCTGGTGCATAGCCTCTTTTCCTCGCGCCGAAAAACCATTAGAAACAACCTGTCCGTGTTCCTATCCAATCGGAACATTCCTATAGCAACCGAAGACATACTCCAAGCGTGTGGTATACCCCTAAACGCCCGTGCTGAAACCCTCATTGTCGCCGAATTCAGAGAAATCACGCGGTTGCTTTCCAGCTTCCCGCCGTGTAAGAATTAGATTTGTGTTCTAAAAGAATTTACTTGAGAATAGTTTCCCGTAGCGTTGCCACCGCCCGTTGCTTTTCTTATTGCCGTCGTCAATGACTTTGAATATGAATGCGGCAAAGCCCGTGTCATCACCATTATCCGGTGGTACAAAGCCTACTGTTTGAAATGGTTCCGAACTAGCCGCGCTCAACAACCCATTGGCAAAAGTCTGAAACGCATTAAACGCAATAGGAGCGAGCAGGTCTTCAGGAGGCTTTGAAAGCGCCATAGCTAGAGTACCCGTCTTCCTTGTCCTAAAAGACGTTGTTAATTCCTTCACCAATAAAAGCCATCCCTTTATTTGGTCATTTACGAGGCTTTCAATTCCTTTGCTATCGAGGCGTTCATTGCAGAGACGGGGCGGCGCGCAGACGAGAATGGCTTCATTGACTTGTCCTAAACGATTCTCCGCGCCAAGAAGCAGTGTACGCGCCGCAATAGGGCTACCCGGATTCCAGTTCAACATCTCCGCACTCGAAACAGTAAGCGTCTTGTCAGATTGGTCAGGGATGAAAGCCGCTACAAAGTGTTCAACCCGCCGCGCCGCTTCTTCCGCAAGAGCCGTCAATAAGGGGGAATTATTCCCCACAATTAGTATACCGCGTGTCATAGCTATATTTTATACATCTTTGTAGACTTTTGCAAGTAGTCGTCATACCTTTAACCTATCCAGAAATTAGGAAGAAAGTAAGGGGACAGTTTCTTAGCAACATTGGGGGAAGAGGCATCTGATAGAGAAGGAATACGGTAGGGGTAGAACAAGTACAGGATGAGGTATAGGATACGGCGGGGGAGGGGGTATTTTGGAGGACCTGGTATTGATTCTTGTTTTATTCTTCTTCAAATTTTGAATCGAAGAGCTTGGTCAGCGCGTCTAAAGCCTGTTCAGCATCTTCACCTTCGGCGATTACCCGCAGACTACTCTTATAGCCTGCGCCGAGCGTTAAAAGTCCCATGATTGACTTTGCATTCACGGTTTCGCCTCCTGTTTCAATGAAGACGTTTGCTTTGAAGTCTTTGAGCAACTGTACGACCATTGCTGACGGGCGGGCATGAAGTCCGCTTCTGTTAGAAATGATGATGGTTCTTTCCATATTTTCCTTTCAATTGATCTATATAATATCCTCACCAAAATATACCAATTTGGCAGTTCCACTTTCCTGCCATTTCATGATGTTTTGGTTGAATTCCTTTGCCGCGTCATAACCCATTCTTCTGAGCCGTTCATTCATAGCCGCGGTTTCCACGATAACCGGGACGTTACGTCCGATTTTCACCGGAATTGCTATCTTGGGCACGCTTACTCCGAGAATCTCGATTGTTTCTTTATCAAGACCGAGTCTGTCATAGTTTTTGTTCGGATCCCACGTTTCGAGTTCTATCACCAGCTGTACCTGTTTTTGATCACGTACCGCCCCTATGCCGAAGAGATGCGTGATGTTGATGACCCCGAGCCCGCGTATTTCCATGTGATGTCCAATGATTTTATTACCCCCCATGCCCATAAGGATGTTGCCATTTATGCAGTGAATGTCGACGATGTCGTCCGCAACAAGCCTATGTCCCTTCTTTATAAGTTCCAAGGCGGTTTCACTCTTTCCCACACCAGAATCACCTGTGAGTAATACACCGAGTCCGAACACCTCCATCAAAACCCCGTGAATGCTCTTACGCGGCGAAAAGATATTCGACAGTATGCGAATCAGACGCGACTCGAACTCAGATGTGCCAAGCGCAGTCTGAAGTACCGGACAGCCTTTTTTTTCCGCTTCGTTAAAGAAAAAAGTGTTGGGCTGTTGCCCATAGGTAAAAATACAACATGGAATAGAATAGGTGAACATCTCCCGAATACTCTCGAATTTCTCTTCTTGCATGAGTTTTTCCAGATAGGCGGTTTCTCCACGCCCAAATACCTGAATACGCTGATATGCAAATGACTCGAAAAATCCAGACAGCGCGAGTCCGGGTCTGTTCAATTCCGGAGTGGGTATACGCCGATTCAGACCTTTCCGTCCACCAAGGCAAACGATGTCAAGAGAGTTATGCTCCTTGAGGTCTATGTCAATGAGATCAAGCACAGTAAGATTAAAAGTTACCATAAGTTAGATAATAAATCAAAATGCGAATTATAACAAGCTCTCATCATAATCAGAAGATGTAATCAAAACCGCAATGATATTTATTATTAATACTTTAATGCTGCAATAGGGCTATCGTATCATTACGACAAATCTCGTCAATTAAAACAGCGCTGGTATCGCTGACAAGCCTGCGTCTTCCGCGAAACCGCATACGATGTTCATATTTTGAATAGCCTGTCCCGCCGCACCCTTTACCATGTTGTCGATAGCACTTATGACGATGAGTGTGGAACCAGTTTGGTCAATGTGAATGGAAATATCGCAAAAATTGGACTGCCTCACGCGGTTAGTTACCGCAACACTTCCCAATGGTAAAACTCGCGTAAAAGGCTCGTTCTTGTAGAATTCAGTGTAAAGCGCGTGAATTTCCACTGTTTTTGCTATGGTTTCTTTTGAAGGAGGTCGAGACAGGTCAAAAACAGGCTGTACGTCGGCGAGTGGAATGTAAATAGTTGCCAGAATGCCGCGATTCATGGGCGCAAGGTGTGGAGTGAAGATGAGTGGCACAGCTCTTCCAGCCGCAACAGCAAAATTATGTACGATTTCTGGCGTGTGTCGATGACAACCCACCTTGTAAGGCGACATCGCGTCTGCACATTCCGGAAAATGATAGGCACGAATAGGCTCACGCCCTCCCCCTGTAATGCCGGATGCCGCGTCCACGATGATAGTCCCTGTTCCAGCCAGCCCTTTTGCCAGAGCAGGCATAGCGCCCAAGGTCGCGGCTGTTGGATAACAACCCGGATTGCCCACAATCACTCTCCCGTTCTTTGCCTTCAGCAACTGTCTGTTCAATTCGGGAAGTCCATAGACGGACAATCCGTGCAATTCAGGGTATTGGTAGCTCTTGCCATACCATGCGGAAAAAGTCGCCTCGTCATTCCCAAAACGGAAATCCGCGGATAAATCGATAAAAGGCTTGCCCCATTCAACACAGGCTTTAGCAAAAACTTCTCCTACACCATGAGGCAAGCTTGAGAATACTACATCGGCGGCTTCAATAACCGCCTCTGCTTTTTTTAACTCTCCCGACACTTTTTTGAAGAAGTTTAGATATATATCTTCAATATGATCGCCTTCATAGCTCACCGACGAAAGTTCCAAACCGTCAACCTTCGGATGTCCCGCCAAAAGCCTGACCAACTCCGCCCCCGCATAGCCTGTCGCTCCAATAATGCCCGCTTTCATTGTTCCCTATTCTTCGTAGTCAATATTGACAATCTCATCTTCCTCGTCATCGTCCAAATCATCAAGATCAGCGAGACTACCCGCGTCTTCGGTATCAAAGTAGTCCACTTCCGTGAGGTTTTGATCAGATTCTTCATAGTAGAGGATACGTGAACAGTAGGGACAGAATACAATTTCCTCGCCTTTGCGGACTTGGTTGGCGAACTGCGCGGGTAGGATCATATGACAGCCGGTACAGACCCCGCCCTTTATGGATACAATGCCTTTGCCCATCTTGTGTCTGATGATACGGTCGAACTTGAAAAGCAAGTCATTATCAAGTCCGGTAGAAATTTCCTGTTCTCGTTCCTCAAGCTGTACAAGCTGTTCCTGCTTTGTAGAGACTGCTTCGTCAATGGATTGCCTGCGGACAGAAATATCCTGTTTCTGTTGTTCGACGAGATCGGTAGAATGTTTGATTTCCTCGATCAAGTCTAATAAACGCCGCTCTTCTTTTTGCAGTTCTTTGCGGAAACGTAGTTCCTTATCCGCCGATTCACGACGTTCTCTGTCCAAAATTTCATATTCACGCATATTGAAACTTTCACTTGATCCGAGGCTCCTTTCCGCTTTTTCGCGCGAGCTTTCAGCCTCGAAAAGTTGGTTGCGGAGGTCGCCTACGGAAGCCCTCACTTTTTCACATTCCTGATTCTTTTCGATAAAACCCTTTTTGAGACGCGCTAGTACGTCCTCCAAATTGTCAAGAACCCTAGGAATATCCTCAATTTCTTTTTCAACCTTGATTCTTTCCGATAATATATCTTGTAATCCACGTAGTTTATCGAAAATTTCACTCATTGCCACGATAACACTCCTTTTCTAGAGCAGGGGGAAAGAATAGGGAGTGGATTTCTTGTTAGCAAACTCTGCTGTAACAATAAACCAACTCTTACCCCCCCCCCCAACTCTCTAAACATGATCTAAATAGTCTTTAATCTTATTACTCAAACGAGGGTTGCGAAGACGACGGAGGGCCTTGGCTTCAATCTGCCGGATACGCTCGCGGGTAACGTTGAAACACAGTCCTACTTCTTCAAGGGTAAGCGAATACCCGTCCCCAAAGCCAAATCGCATCTCCAAAACTTCCCGCTCGCGCCGAGGCAATGTCGATAGAACCTCAGCAAGATGTTCCTGTAAAAGCACAAATGCCGTAAGGTTCGCAGGATTCTCCACCTCTTTATCCTCGATAAAGTCTCCGAGGAAGGAATCGTCTTCCTCGCCGATGGGTGTTTCAAGGGAAATCGGCTCACGAGCTACATTTTTGACGCTCTTCACTTTCTGGCTTGTCCAGCCTAATCGATAAGCAATCTCTTCGTCGGTTGGATCTCTGCCCAAAACCTGCATAAGCTGGCGAGACTCTCGTACTACTTTGTTGATTTGTTCAATCATATGGACGGGCACGCGGATGGTACGTGCTTGGTCGGAAATAGAGCGGGTAATGGCCTGCCGAATCCACCATGTTGCATAAGTGGAAAATTTGAAACCCTTTTGGTATTCAAATTTCTCTACCGCCTTGATGAGACCAATATTGCCTTCTTGTACCAAGTCGAAGAACAGCAAGCCGCGGTTGGTATACTTCTTAGCAATGGAAACTACCAGTCGCAGATTCGCCTTGATGAGCTTGTCCTTAGCGTTTTTCAGCATCAGTCTACCACGGCTAATTTTTCTTGCCATCTCGTTGATTTCGTCTATGGATGCCTCGAATTCAGCCTCCATACTCTCGAATTTCTTCTCAGTACGCTGTATCAAACTGATATTTTCTTTTATTTCGTCGGATGAAAGCCCTAATTCAGCCTCAAGCTTTTCTCGCTGACCATTGACCGCGAGAGCGCGTCCCAGTGAACGTAGTTCGCGCAGAGATTGGATGTGTAGATATTTTTTAAGGCACTCTTGTTCCTTCTTGTAGTATTTTATTTTAGTCGCGGCCGCGATGAATTTATCAGAGAAAGCAAAAATTTCTTCAGGTTGAATATCTGAATCGTTTATGGCATTCATGATGCGGGTGCGAAGGTTGGAAATATCGCTATCATCAGATATAGTAATACCTTTAGCACCTCGGTTCAACAACTTGCGCTTCATGTCGATATAAACCTTGATGTCTGGGAACACATTTTTGAGCAGTTCTTTGTAACACTGATTGAGCCGCCGGTGTTCACTTTGGTGTTCAGTCATCTCTTTTTTGGATAGACTCAATTCTTTGAAGTCTTTTTTTGAAAAGGCTTTTTTACCAATTTGGTAGAATTCGTTTATGATGAGACCAGACTTTTTGACGATGTCTTTTATGATGTTACCGCCGTTCTCCATCTGCTTGGAGAAGATGATTTCTTGCTCTGCGGTGAGGAGGTTTTCTCTGCCGATGTCGCGGAGATAGAGCTTGACAGGGTCGTCGACGAAAGAATCTTTGCCTGTAGCAAGCATACGCTTCTTTTCAGGGATAGATCCTTCCCTTTCGGTTTCATCTTCGCCCGAAGCCTCTTCCACGGTGAGCTGAACATTATTTTTGATAAGCAGAGACCATACCTCTTCAATCTTGTCGGTATTGGTAATGTAGTCGGGGAGGCGCTCATTCACATCATCTTGAGAGATGATTTTCTTCTCTCTTGCGTATTCAAACAATTTCACGACAGCGGGGTCAAGGGCGATATTTTCTTTTAGAGGATTTTTCTTTTCCATTTTTCAAATTCCTTATGATTAAGCTTTGAAACTCTGTAGTTCAGTGTCAAGATGCTCCTTTTCGAGGAGCAATTCTTCGATTCGAGAAGCGTCTTTTTCTGACGCCGCGACGCTTAGTTCTATTACAATCTTCGCTCTTCTACGTTCAATACGCTTCGCTCTGATTCTTTTTATACCGTCTGAAATCAGTTTTTCACTATTTGAAAGAAATTCATTTGAAATGCCGTGTTCATTCATAAATTTCCGCACATTCTCTGAACTTATATGTGGCAAAAGGACAGCCAATTTAATTTTATTGTCAGGTCCGACTTCATTATGTGAAAAACAATCTTCCAGCGCAATAAAAAGTTCTTTCGCGGCAGGATCTTCTATTTCTTTAATAGAAATCCATGGCCTAAGTTGGGGGTAATTTTCATTTACCGCTATAGCGGTAAGCAAAGAAAGTTCGTAATTCAGGCGAACAGGGATGTTTTTAGATATAGGTTTTTGAGGCATTCCATGTTGAACTACGGCATTTTGCGCTATCCAGTCCCTTCGGTTGAAATCATTCCTCACGGACTCTCTATCAACATGAAAAGCATCTGCTATTCGCCCAAATGCGGTATCCCTTGCAATTTCCGAATCTAGGGTATCCAAATACGGAAACATAAAGGCTATGGCTTTCTCTCCTTCAGAATTAGCATTATTAAAAGATTTACTTTGAAATAAAAGATAATCAAAATCTATTATAACATGCTTTGTATGATTTGTCAAGCTTCCTTCCCCAAATTCTTTTAAGATGTCGGCGGGATCCTTCATTTGCGAAGCTTTTCCCTCACTGTTTTTTTCAGGAGCCGCGATATACGCGACGAGTCCGTTACGTCGGCATACAAGTATTTCCTTGACGACCGCAGACCGCCCCGCGCTATCATTGTCCGGCAATATGTCTATTCTTTCCGCAAACCGACGCAGGAGCCGCGCTTGCTCATCTGTGAACGCGGTACCGAGGGACGCGACTGCGTTAGTCGCGCCGGCTTGATGTAGGGCTATTACGTCCATGTAGCCTTCCGCTATATATGCTTGCTTAGTTTTACGAATTTCCGGCAAAGCCAAGTCCATGGCGAAGAGAGTCTGTCCTTTCTTATAAATGGGCGATTCTGCCGAGTTGATATATTTGGGACCATCTCCACGCAATAATCGCGCCCCGAAAGCAACGGTCTTGCCCTGCCAATTATTGATAGGGAACATTAGCCTATCCCTGAAGAAACTTGCCTGGGGATATTTTTTCAAGAAAAGCCCGGATGTAAGTAAAAACTCCTCCGAATACCCTTTTTTCGTCAAGAAATCAAATAACCACCGTCCATCTGACGGCGAATATCCAAGGCGGAACTTTTCAATCATTTCCATGCTTATGCCGCGGTTCAGCACATAGTCCAAGGCGAACTTGCCCGCGTCTGTTTGTGTCAGGCAATAATGGAAACTACCGGCGACCCGCGTATAAAGCTCTTGGAGGGTGTCTGTCGTGGATTGTTTGTCGTCTTTGTCTTTGCCGCGGCCGGTATTTTCGTAAACGAGTTTTACGCCAAATCGTTTTGCCATGGTCTCGACGGCTTCTGGAAAGCTGATTTTATCCATTTCCATGACGAAACTCAGTACCGTACCGCCCTTGCCGCAACCGAAGCAGTAGTAGAGTTTCTGGTCAGGGTTCACGGTGAACGATGGGGTTTTCTCGTGATGGAAGGGGCACAGTCCCACATAGCGACCGCTCCGTTTTTCGAGTCTTATGTAGTCGCCCACGACCGCGACCGCATCCATTTTGTCTATAACTTCTTGTATACTGTTTTGTGCGATGAATGACACATAGAAATAATAATATATTTTCCAAAAATAGGAAACAGAAATAAAGAGCAGATAGCAGATAGTAAAGAGTAGTTAGCAGTTAGCAAAGAGGAATGAGTAGAGGAAGACCAGCGGCAGACTTCGCACGTGAGGCGTGGTGTAAGCCGCCGCCCCGCCCCGTGAGCCGCCTTCCCAACACCTCTGACACCACGCCGCCGCTGTCGCAATATGTCTGACACCGCCCCGATGCCTGACCCTCGCGCCCTGACACCGCCCCGATGCCTGCCCAACGCCTCAGACACCACGCCGCGCTACCGCCGTCCCGCCGTGTGCCTGACCCCGCCGCCTCAGACACCATGCCGCCGCGCCTTCGTGTCTGACACCGCCCCGATGCCTGACCCCGCGCCTCAGACACCACGCCGCCCCGCCTTCGTGTCTGACACCACGCCTCAGACACCACGCCCCGCTACCGCCGCCCCGCAACCTCTGACACCACGCCCCGCCGCCGCGCCTTCGTGTCTGACACCGCTCCGACGCCTGACACCACGCCGCACTACCGCCATCCCGCCGTGTGCCTGACCCCGCCCCGTGAGCCGCCTTCCCGCCGCCTCAGACACCACGCCGCGCCGCCGTCCGCCGCGCGTCTGACACTGCCCCGATGCCTGACCCTCGCGCCCAGCCCTCGCCCGCCCATCTTCCCTTTGCTCTCTGCTCATTACTCTCTGCTCTTTCCTCTTGACCCCAGCCTGACACCGCCCCGCCGCCTCTGACACCGGACCGTGCGCCACCATCCCAACGCCCGTCTTTCCTTTGCTCTCTGCTACCTGCTCACTACTACCTACTACCTGCTACCTGCTAATTGCTAATTGCTACCTGCTCTTTAAAAATAACTACTTGACAATTCTCATTTTTTGAGTAATTATATTCTCATGCAGGAAAGACATAGTATCAGAACAAAAATCCCGCAAACTGCGGCAAGCCGCCCGCCAGACGAGCGGCTGGGTCCCCCCCCCCCGTAATATCAGATCAGTACTATAACCATACAGACAAACCCGCAGACGCGCGGGCGTTCTCATTCCAGAAAATTGACGCTATGCGGAGAATCCGGCTTAAATTCATGGAGTCAGGTTTTAAATTCATAGAGTCAAAGTTTAAATTCATTGAGTCAGCTTTTAAATTCATAGAGTCAGGTTTTGAATTCATAGAGTCAAACTTTGAATTCATAGAGTCACGTTTTAAATTCATAGAGTCAGACTTTGAATTCATAGAGTCACGTTTTGAATTCATAGAGTCAGACTTTGAATTCATAGAGTATTTTTAGAGGAGGGATGAACATGAGTTTCATGCCATTTGGAGAAAAGGGATTTTCGGATTTCGCCGAAGTTTTTGCGGAAACGACGGAGGATATCGCCACGGTGCTGGGCATACCGGCGGACGCGGCGACGAATGTAAAAGCGCTGTGCACCGCGTATCAGGCGGCGTACACGGCGTGCGAGGCGCCCAACGCGGGACCGATTGACCGCGAAGACCGCAAGGAGAAGCGGTCCGCATTGGAAGCCGCGATACGCAGGATCAAGAACGCGTACATAGACGGAGACCCCAAGGGGGTTGTAACCAACGAGGTGCGGATGAAGTTCGGACTGCCGCCCAAGGACGTGATCCACACGCCTGTGGAGCCGCCGAGTGAGATCCCCGCGTTCTCGCTGGAATCGGGCGGCTACTTACAAGTAACCGTGACGCATCCTGCGAAGCCCACTAATTACAACGGGGCGGTGTTGTTCTACCGGGTAAGCGAAGAGCCTGTTACGAGCCACGAGGAGCTAACGTCGTCGAAGTTGCTCACGCGCGTGAAGGAGACGTTGGTTTTCAAGGACGTGGAGCGGCTGAAGACGCTGTCTGCGGCGCTGTGCTGGGAGAACGAGAAGGGGCAACTCGGTCCCGTGTCGCCGATACAGGTGTTGACCATCGTCTAGGAGGAGAAATATCCCGGCGGTGCGCCGCCGTGGATAGCGGCTGTGGTACGCGCAGTATTGCGTACAAAGCGGAAGGTGTTCCGTGAAAGCAACCGTTGGTTGTGGGAACCGCCGCTGAATAGGACGGTATACGAAAGGTTCGTATATCAAAACTGTTATGCGAAATGGCGTTTTGGTGAAATAGTTTGAATACCTACGTCATAGCATGACACTAAAAATATTAGATTGAGGTTGTTATGAAAAAATTGATTTTGACCGTTTTTGGATTTTTGTTTTTGGCTGGGTTTTTGCCTGCGCAAGACCGCCAAATCGCGCGTACGGATTTAAATGCTATTCCCACCCCCGGCGAATCTGAAATAGTGTTTAAATCATTAGATCAAGATTGGTGGTATGTGGTTTCTATGGACGGGAAGCCTCTCGCGCAAGTTGAACCGGGAAGCCCTGAAAAAATAATCGTCAAGAACGGTTATAATAAACTAGCGATACAAGTTGGTCTTGTCGACAAAAGGGGGAGACTTCCAGACGGTGGCGTAGAAATTTTTATGGAGGAGCGACGATGAAGAAAGTTTTGATTCCGGTGAGCGTTATCATGCTTGCCGCGGTTTTGGTTCTGCCCGTTTACGCGACGGGGGGCGTGGAAGCGGATCCCGCCGCGCAGACACCCCCGTCCCCGACATCAACAACCCCGGCGAATTCAAGCCCTGCGTCAAATATAGAAGGCGCTTTGGCAAAAGGCGCGGAACAAACATTGCGGAATGTTCCTCAACGCTCAAAGATTGCGATTGTCTATATAACCGCCCAAGACCGCAGTACAACGGATTATATTGCGGGCGAGCTTGAATTCATTTGGGTAAACGAGGGTTTTACGCTCATAGACAGAAGCCAGTTGGACAGGTTGCGTCGTGAACAAGACTTTCAAATGAGCGGCGAAATTGATGACGAGACGGCGGTCTCCATCGGAAAGTTCGCGGGAGCGGATATTATCGTAACCGGGAAAATAGACGGTGAAGGCAGTCTCCGCAGACTGCGGTTGCGGGCATTGGACACGCAAACGGCGCAGGTTGTAGGAGCGGCGTCAGAAGCATTTTAACAAGGAGAGATAATATGAGTTGCATCTGAAGACAATGCTAGTTACATTATAGAAGAATTGGAATACAGGCTAGAAGATTTGAGTATTGAAACGGCATTGAACAGTATCGGACACCAAGGCGGGGTCTTGCGTAAGCGCAGAACCCCGCTATTTTTTTGTAACGATGTCTGACACCACGCCACGCCGTCCGCCTGTGCAACGCGCCTCTGACACCGCTCCCGTCTTTCCTCCTTGCTCTTTGCTTGACCCCATCGCCCATCTTTCTTCTTTTCTCATTACTCTCTGCTCTTTGCTACCTGCTACCTGCTACCTGCTCATTATTCTTTGGTATATTTACATTTTTTAAGTTTTGCAATATCATACAACATTATGATTAAACAGACATTTAGCGGACTTTTATTGGCGCTCATGGCGGAAACGGCTTTTGGGGCGGCTGTGGATTCCTTGGGAAATGGGATTTTCGCGGTCATTAACACGACAAAAGGCGACATCGTGATACGCCTCGAATACCAGAAAGCGCCTCTTACAGTATGTAACTTCATCGCCCTCGCGGAAGGAACGATGAAGAACACGGGAAACAAGCCTTTCTATAACGGCTTAACCTTTCATCGCGTCATAGCGGATTTCATGATTCAAGGCGGTGATCCACTTGGAAATGGAACAGGCGGTCCAGGCTACCAATTCCCAGATGAGGACACTGGTTTCACCTTTGACGGACCCGGCGTAATGGCTATGGCAAACGCGGGAGCTAATACAAACGGCAGTCAATTTTTCATCACCCACGTGAAAACATCATGGCTCAACGGTAAACACACCATATTCGGTCATGTCATGCAAGGGCAAAACGTAGTGAACGCCATCGCGCAAGGCGATAAAATAACCCGCATCTACATTGTAAGAAACGGGACGGAAGCCGCCGCTTTCAAGGCAGACCAGACGGCTTTCGACAGACTCCTACAGAATTGGAAGAACAACCAATCCGCGAAGATTCGGGCGAAACGCGATTCCGACCTTGCGGCAATTAAGAGGAAATACCCGACGGCGCAGGAGACGGCTTCCAATATAAAATACATCATTCAAAAAGAAGGAAAAGGCGCAAAACCAGCGAAAGGACAGACCGTTTCCGTCAAATACAAAGGAATGTTTCTTTCTGGTGAAGTCTTCGATGCTTCAGACATTCACGGCGGTCCCCTAGAGTTCAAAATCGGTATGGGCATGGTCATCGCGGGATGGGAAGAGATGCTACTTGATATGCAGATAGGTGAGAAACGCCTCATTGTCCTGCCGCCAGAACTCGCCTACGGCGAACTCGGCGCAGGCGAAGGCGCCATCCCGCCGAACAGCTTCCTCGTTTTTGAACAAGAACTAATCGCTATAAAATAAACCATGAAAGTCATACGCGCGTCTGCGATGGGTTATTGCGCGGGCGTGAGACGGGCTATGGAAATCGCCTTAAAAGAGACCGCATACGGACTACCCGTATTTACCCAAGGACGCTTGATCCACAACCTTACTGCGTTAGAAAGTCTAAAAGAGCGCGGAGTGAGAGAACTCGACGATAACCCACACGGCATAATAGATGGAACAACCGTCGTACTTCGCGCTCACGGTGTTCCCCCAGCGCGCGAGGCGGAACTATCCGCTCGCGGCGCAAGAATCGCCGACGCCACCTGCCCAAAAGTCAAGAAAAACCAGCTGAAAATCCAGTCGCTTGCAAAGGACGGGTTCCGTGTATTTCTCGTTGGCGAAAAAACCCACGCGGAAATCGTTGGACTCATGGGTTACGCGGACTGCATCGTGGTTGAAAACGCGGAGGAGGCGAGACGTTCCGCTGAAAGACTATTCAACGAGAACCCCCACTCAAAAACCGCGGTCATGGGGCAGACGACTCTTTCAACCGATGTTTACCTATCCGCGACAGAGGCGATTAAGGATATTTTCTCAGACGTATGCGTCATTGATACGATATGCCCCGCGACCAAAGACAGACAAGATGCGGTCAAGAAACTCTGCGCCTCTGTAGACGCGGTTGTGATAGTAGGCGGTAAAAAGTCCGCAAATACGCGGCGGTTGTTCCACATAGCGAAGGCGTCTGGAAAAGCCGTCTATTTCATAGAAACCGCAAAAGAATTACCGCCGTCGGTTTTCACCTATGATATAGTCGGCATTTCCGCAGGCGCGTCGACGCCTGATGAGATCATCGACGAAGTAGAGAACCGTCTTTTAAGGAAAGAAGAATGTCAATAGAACTCGTAGCGTTTCTGGGGAACCCAGGACCCGTATATGCGCGTAACAGACACAACGTTGGATGGCTTCTGTCTGAAAATACGCCCCTCCTTGCTTCCGCTCAATGGCAAAAAAAACACAAAAGCTTGTTTACGAAAATAGGGAACGTTTATTTCCTCAAGCCTGAAACATATATGAATATGTCTGGGATAGCCGTTCAAAGCGCGGCTGTATTCCTAAAAATACCGCCTGAAAGAGTCTTGATCGTCCATGATGAACTTGATTTGGACTTGGGGCAAGCGAGCTTCAAGTTTGCTGGAGGACTCAACGGGCATAACGGACTAAGGTCTATCAAAGCCTGTCTTGGTTCCGCTGATTTCTGGCGTTTGCGTATAGGCATAGGCAGACCCGAAAAGGGCGAAGTTATTGATTGGGTACTTTCCGACTTTACGTCAGACGAGTCTCCTCTATTAGAAAGCGTTCTTTCCGCAAGCGCTCTCGCCATTGCCTCCGCGCTTGCGGACGGACCGGAAAGTCTCTTGCCTGAATGGGCGAAAAAACGGATATATTAACACCCATTCGCGGACTCTGCATAAGGCGAGTTAAACAAGTTTAATTTTAAAATAGGATTATCCCCCCTCGTATACCTGACTAAAATATCAAACGGGATCGAAGTAAATGTAGATGTACCCATTGTATATTGTCTATCAGAAATGTTTTTCCATCCGCGAAGAATCGCTTCTTGATCTCGTAAGATCAGAACTTGGTACAGGTATCCGAAAAGTTCGGAGAGGTATCCGAAAAGTTCGGAGAGGTATCCGAAAAGTTCGGAGAGGTATCCGAAAACTTCGGAGAGGTATCCGAAAACTTCGTACAGGTGTCCGAAAACTTCGGAGAGGTGTCCGAAAACTTCGTACAGGTGTCCGAAAAGTTCGTACGGGTGTACTATCATGGAACCTCGAAGTTCCGTCATGGAAACTGTAGGTTCTGTCATGGAAACTGTAGGTTCTGTCTTGGAACCTCGAAGTTCTGTCATGGAAACTGTAGGTTCTGTCATGGAAACTGTAGGTTCTGTCATGGAAACTGTAGGTTCTGTCATGGAACCTCGAAGTTCTGTCTTGGAAACTGTAGGTTCTGTCTTGGAACCTTGAAGTTCTGTCATGGAAACTGTAGGTTCTGTCTTGGAACTTAGAAGTTCCGCCTTGGAAACTGTAGGTTCTGTCTTGGAAACTGTAGGTTCTGTCTTGGAACCTCGAAGTTCTGTCATGGAAACTGTAGGTTCTGTCATGGAACCTCGAAGTTCAGATAGCAGTTAGCAATGAGTAAAGAGGAAATATTTCGTGGCGAAAAGCCGTCCGCGACATTCTTCTTTAAAGAAGACGCTACGGCTGTTTCGCCTAAAGCTGTCTGACTGTTCTTCGCTTCTTCTGGGAGTCATAACCTGTCTCTAAAAAGGTGGAGCAGAACAAGACGCTTTTAAACACACGTGAACACACCACGTGTGAACACCCTAAGGGTGTGGGTATATGTACAGGTATAATTGCGTTTAAAACGGTCCTCTGTTCCTAATCGTTACAACTGAAAAAATAAGATATTTTGAATTTATTCGCTAGACAATTGTCTGATTCTTTAGTAATATATAAATATCCTTATAGAAGGCGTAAAAAGATATTAGATGATGCCGACATGAACGATTATATTTTTATAGTCATGCGCTCGAT
Organism: Treponema sp.; assembly: GCA_031264475.1. Next base: position 17,857 of record JAISEA010000033.1, read on the forward strand.
ACGAATGTAAAGTTCGCTGATAAGTGTATTACTCGTTATAGTCATGTTTCCTTCGTTCTTATTACAACGCTTTTTTATAGACGATTATCTTCGATAATGCAACGGCGTTCTTTCGATATAAGGTTTTGATAAATAACAAACTGTAAATCAGCGGAATTCATAAAGGAGTCCGTATTGTCTCTTATTGTGAAGGAAGCTTTTAAGTTCAAGGCTTTTCCCGGTTGCATAGCATACGGTTAAGCAGGAGTGGGAGATTCCCATTCTTAATAAATTTAAGAAGCCACGAGACGATGCCTCGCGGCTTTGTTATGGAGGAAGCTTATGAAAAAGCTTGGTTTGACAGCATTAGTGTTGTTAGTAGGAACGGGGTTGTTCGCGCAGACGGTGTTTACCGCTAAGGCGAGTGACGCGAAGGCAAAGGTAACCGTAGATGCCAAGAAAGGTACTTATGCGGTTGATGGCGTATTAGCGAAAGACGGTGTATTCACCGTTGACTTTACCCCGGATGCGGCGACATTGGCGGCTTTGAAGAAAGGTAAAACCCTTACAATTTCCGGTAAAGACTTGGGATCAGGCGCTCCCGATTATATCGTCAATGTATTCACAGACGCTAAAGACCCTATCGCAACCCCAGCGAAGTTCAGCAAAGCCGGCGCGGTAGTTACCATTGACTTTGGCAAAACGAAGATAGCCCCTGACAAGATTACTAAGCTACAAGTCGCCGCGGGTTTCGGTAAAACTGGCGGAGCGGTCAAATTTGAACTCTCCGCTATTGCAATAAAGTAGTTCTGGACAGACCATCGAATCCATCCCACTAATGGGGTGGATTCATTATTGACGAATTCTTCTTACCTAATAAGGGAGAGAATTCTTTCCTATTTTAAAGCGATAACAAAATATCTTATAAAGGAGGAGATTATGAAGCTTAAGTTACGGATGACGCTTATTACAGGCGGTATGATACTGATAGTCATTGTAATCATATCCAGCGTGTTGCTTATGCGGGCAAGGAAACTACAGCAAGAATCAGCTTTTGATGTGATGCAAAACCTATCAGGAATGTATGCACAGGAATTCAGGAATAAATACGAGAACTATCTGGTAGTGGCGAAAACAATTGCGGGATTTATGGTAAACTACCAAATGATAGATGAGACGATGAGGCGCTCACAGTTTGACGAAATCTTGTATAGCGCGATCGATTCTAACAACGACTTTTTGGGAATATTTACACTTTGGCTTCCGGGTAGAATAGACGACAGGGACGAAGAATTAGCCAATACACCCGGTACAGACGCGTCGGGCAATTATATGACGTGGTTCTCTAAGCATGGCGGCGCCATCGACAAATACGCTTTGTCGGAATATGGATCTTATCAAGAAATCTTTGCCATTCTTAATAATAGAAACCCGGTGATAGCTGATCCACATTTTGACATGATAAGAGCGGAACGAAAATTAGTCGGTCGAGTGAGTTATCCCATCGTCGTCAATGATGAAATAGTGGGACGAGTCGGCGTCAACTTCGATCTCATAGGTAGTCAGCTTATTATCGACGGTATTAAGCCTTACGGGGTTGGAAAGGCTGCGATTATTTCTCATGACGGCAGTATAGTCGCCATAAGTGACCTATCGGGAACAGGACAGAATTTTTCAAACGTGATGCTCAATACGCTTGGAAAAGAGGGGATTGGCGAGGTGAACAATGCCCTGCAAAGCGGTAATCCCGTTCCGATAGACACCAAGAACGTCATATTGCAAGTTTCGCCTTTCGTCATTGAAGGAACAGGCACTCCGTGGGCGTTTATCGCCAACGTTCCCAAAACCACAGTCATGGAAAACGTAAACGCCCTAACCAACTTCACCATTATAGTCGCCATTATCTCAATCATCGTTACGAGTGTGATAGTCTTCTTCATGGCAGGCAGTATAGCCACCCCCATCATCAATGTTACGAATACGTTGAAGGATATATCCGAAGGCGAGGGCGATCTAACCAGGACCATTAACGCCAACGCAAAGGATGAAGTGGGAGACATGGCGCATTACTTCAATGCAACCATTGAAAAAATCAGGAAGCTCGTCGCAAGCGTGAAGGATCAATCTGTTTCCCTTTCTGGTATAGGAAACGAGCTTGCATCTAATATGACGGAAACCGCGGCCGCGGTCAACGAAATCACCGCCAATATCCAGAGTGTCAAGGGACGGGTTGTCAACCAGTCCCTTTCGGTTACTAAATCTAACACCGTAATGGAACAGATAACCGTTAGCATCGACAAGCTCAACGGTCATATTGATAAGCAGACAGAAAGCGTAACCCGCTGTTCCAGCGCCATTGAAGAAATGGTTGCCAATATACAGTCTGTTACCCAGACCCTCGTCAAAAACGTGGAGAATGTATCGAAACTTTCGGGAGCTTCCGAAATAGGCAGAATAGGCTTGCAAGAGGTATCAGGGGATATTCAGGAAATCGCGCACGAGTCCGAAGGCTTGCTTGAGATCAATGCTGTAATGGAAAACATAGCGAGCCAAACGAACCTTCTTTCCATGAACGCGGCAATAGAAGCGGCGCACGCGGGCGAGGCGGGCAAAGGTTTCGCGGTTGTTGCTGACGAAATCCGTAAACTCGCCGAGTCGTCAGGAAAGCAATCCAAGACCATTTCTACCGTCTTGAAGAAGATAAAAAACTCCATTGATAAAATCATTAAATCCACAAGCGCGGTTCTGAACAAATTTGAAGACATCGACAAGAATGTTAAGGTTGTATCCGAACAGGAAGAGAATATCCGTAGCTCGATGGAAGAGCAGGGACAGGGTAGTCAACAGATACTCGAAGCTATGAACCAGCTCAACAACATAACACAGTTAGTCAAATCAGGCTCCAACGAAATGCTCGAAGGAAGCCGTCATGTTATAAATGAAAGTAAGAACCTCGAAATCGTCACCCAAGAAATCACTCAAGGTATGAACGAAATGGCTTCGGGTACAGACCAAATCAACACAGCTGTGAGTCAGGTGAATAACCTCAGTAACGACAATAGAAACCACATTGATGTGCTTGTCAAAGAAGTTTCCAAGTTCAAAATCGAATAGTAAGCGGTAAGGGCAGGATGCCTTTACCGCAATCCATGTTACGCAGAGGATAATTCTTCTTGCGTAACATGAGTTATATTTTCCCCTTGTAAATAAGTTTCTTTGATGGTATTATAATAATCAATATGAAATTTTCTCGTCCCTTCATCGCTCATTGTATATTTATAGTAGGTCTGTTTTTCACACTAATAGGTATTGTGTTTCTGTTGGGAAATCTTGCTAATATTTCGCAGAAACGTCTCTTTTTATCGTTTCTTTTCGGCGTAATCGGGGCAGGATCCGCTTTTTTCGCTTTATCGCTCAATAAGCGCGCGGTCTATCTTTTCTTTGGGTCATTCTTCATAATGGTAGGGCTGTTTCTATTCTTATCCGCTTTGCATATCTTCCCATTTTCTATTAGAGAAACGTGGCCCCTTGCCGTGGTTTTTTCGGGATTGGCGCTTGCGCCTGTGGGGTGGCGTAAATATGGACGGTTTCACCCTGTATTCATGGTTCCAGCCATAACTTTCGTCATTCTGGGCGGTGTTCTATTGATGTTCTCTTTTAGAATTGTTTCGTTTAATTTCAGGCAGTTTGTTCTTAATTGGTGGCCGGTGTTTCTTATTTTAGCAGGGATTATGCTTCTTCTGATCGCTTTAAGCAATAAGGGAATAGAAAGAAAAGGCGGAGAAGGAAAAACGTGAGAGCCATAAAATGGTTTCTTGTTTTAGCGACATTTACCTCATGTGTGGGGGAGCCTGCGGTTCAATCTCCTTCTCAATTCGTTCCGATTGTGGAAGCGGAAGATACTGATACGACGGCGCGGGACGCGGCTGGTTCCGAAGAGACAAGACCTATTACGGGCAGATCGCCCAACATAGCCGAAGAAATTCGTGATCTGGTATGGAAGGCAACCCCTTCCTCCCTCCTCAGGGCGCTTGATCTAATCCGTAACCATGAACTGTCAAACGGCGAATTCGGCAGAGCTATGAGCGCGGTGAGTGTCTACCTGCTCAAAACCATCTATCCTGACGTGAAAGGAACCTTTCCGCAGACTGACCCTCCTAAAATAGGCGTCTACTCCATTTATACGAAGATACTCAGCGATGTGGGGCGTGGTATTTACACGCCGCCCTCCTCTTCAAGCGCGAATTTTCTGGTATATATTCTTCCTTTCTTGGCTTTGTTGAACGACTCTAATGGCGACAGAATGTCTGTAGCCGTGCCTGACTTACAGAAAGCTGTCTCTCTGAATCCGTCCAGTCCTATGGCTCCGTATTTATTGGGTTTTTCCTATGAGAAGAGCGGTGATCTTTCAGCGGCTCTTGATGAATACGTGAAAGCTCTAGCGGTTTCCCCGGAATGTTACCCGGCGGCTCAAGGCTCGGCGCGTATCATGATGGAGCGTGGGCTTTATGAGGACGCGGTCAAGGCGCTTTCCACTCTGCTTGTGTCTTATCCTGAAAGCATGAGTATAAAAAAACAGCTTGCCCGTGTCTATTTTGCGATGAAGGATTGGTCGCGGGCGGAAAACGCCATTGCCGAGATTCTACAGCGGAATGGCAGGGACGGCGAATTTCTCCTCATGCGCGCGTACGTGTTGGTGGAAAGAGGGCTTTTCTCGCAAGCCCAAGCGCCTCTTGACCTCTATACGTCTATAAATCCAAATAATCCAGAATATCTGTTTCTGCGCGCCCGTATTCAGGCGGAAGGGTACCGGAATAGGGACGCGGCGTTAAACTACTTGCGCGCGCTTTCGGCTTCCTTTTCGGTTGATGAATCAATTGTCGTGTATATGGCGAAGCTCCTCATAGAGTCGCCGCGAAACGCGGAACAGTTGGAAGGATATACCATCCTTGACCAGCTTTTGAAGGGCGAATCTCCGTCCATAGCGGTCATGGAATTGGCAATCGCGGACGCCATTAAGCGGTCCGCGTGGGATGATGCCCGTCTCTATGCGGGCAAACTGCTGGAAGAGAGGCGTTCTCCGGAGGACTTGTTGAACGCATACACGGTTGAACACGGCATTGGTAACAACGCGGCGGCGCTTTCCTATGCGCAGGAACTCTATGAGGCGGACCCCGCAAACGAAGAGGCTTGTGTCGCGTATATTTCCGCGCTAATGGATACTGGTCGCGCCGATGAAGCATCGCGTCTCATCAACGCCAAACTATCGTCAGCGCCAAACGGCTTTGCTAAAGCGCATTACTATTATTTAAGAAGCAAAACAAGAGCCAGCGATGAAACGAAGCTGGGCGATCTCCGCTCCTGTCTCTTTGAAGACCCTCGCAACTTAAACGCGCTTATTGCTATGCTTGAGTTTTACCGCGGGCAAAGAGACGACCGCCGCGCCATCTACTATCTGAAACAGGCGCTCACCATCTCTCCTGACGACCCCACCCTCAAACAATACGAAAAAGACTACGCGGAACAGCCCTAACAGGCGAAGCCTGTTTAAATACTTCGCACGGGGCGTTGTCCGAAAGGGGGCGCCGCTTCCACTGACTTGACGGTTACGCTTGTAAACAAGCGGAACCTACGCGATGTCGGTGTCAGACACCCTTCGGGTGTTTCAATACTTCACGAGGGGTGTTGTTTGAAAGGGAGCGCCATTGACCCCGACTTGACGGCTACGCTTGCTTTGCAAGCGTAACCTACGCGGTGTCTGACACCACACGTCTGACACCGCCGATAAGCGCTTATCAGACTTCCATAAGCGCTTGTCACACTTCCATAAGCGCTTATCAGACTTCCATAAGCGCTTGTCACACTTCTATAAGCGCTTGTCACACTTCCATAAGCGCTTGTCACACTTCCATAAGCGCTTGTCACACTTCCATAGGCGCTTATCACACTTCTATAAGCGCCTATAGAAAGGCGGCGAGCAGGCGGCGGTGTCAGACGTGCGGGTTTTGGGGGGTGGCGGAAGACCGCGCAAGCGGGCTGGAGACAGGGGGGCGCACCACATGGGCGCCTGTTTGCCCCCCTCCGTTTAGGGAAAGACGCGCCCCCCTCCTGCTTATGCCTGTACGACTTCGCTTCGCTTGTCGGGGTCAGCGGCGCATCCTTCCTTATAACGAGTAGGTTCCGCTTGTTTACAAGCGTAACCGTCATCTCAGTGGAAGCGGAACCCCCTTTTGTACAACGCCCATTGTGATGTATTTAAACAGGCTTCGCCTGTAGAATAATTCTGCTGGTTTCACTATACTGTCCCTATGCATCGCGTTTATATAGAAAAGAAGCCGGGGTTTGCCATAGACGCAGAACGCTTGAAGCACGATCTGCAGGCGTTCCTAGTCGTTCAATGCCCAGAACTGAAAGATTTATCAGCAGTACGCGTCCTACGCCGCTACGACGTTGACGGTTTGACCGATGAACAATTCAACGCCGCAGTCGAAAACGTATTCTCCGAACCCCAGTGCGATATAGCTTACCTTCAGACAGCCATCCCTCTCGATACAGAGCCTTTTCCCCACCAATGTTTCGGCGTGTCCTACTTGAACGGGCAATTCGACCAGCGAGCGGACTCCGCGGAACAGTGCATAGAATTGGTCTGCGGCACGCGCCCAGTCGTCAAATGCGCCACAATCTATACCCTGCTAAAGAACACCGACAGTTTCTCAGACGAGACAATGTCCGCAGTCAAGAAGTACGTCATCAACCCAGTAGATTCTTGCGAAATATCCCACGCCCTCCCCCAAACGCTTGACGACAAGCCCTCTCAAGTCAAGCCCACCCCTATTCTCACGGACTTTCGCACGACAAAAGACCTCGACGCAAGCCAATACGAATTAGCAATGTCGGACGCTGATTTACGCTGTTGTCAGGCGTATTTCGACTCGGTTCACCGCGATCCTACGCTTGCGGAACTCCGCGTTCTTGACGCTTATTGGTCAGACCATTGCCGACACACCACGTTCACAACCGAGTTGGAATTTGGTGGCAGAGGAAAAGTCTGTAAAGCCCTTGAATTATACGAGGCGGCGCGGCGCGAAGTTTATGGGGAAAAAGCACGCCCTCGTACGCTCATGGACATCGCAACCATCGGGGCAAAAGTCTTAAAGAAGCACGGCTTATTAGACGATCTGGACGAATCGCCGGAAATCAACGCTTGTACCGTGAAGGTTACCGCGGAATTCGCGGACGGCTCGACCGAACCGTGGCTCTTGCTCTTTAAGAACGAAACCCACAACCACCCGACTGAAATCGAACCCTTCGGCGGCGCGGCGACCTGTTTAGGCGGCGCAATACGAGACCCGCTTTCAGGACGCGCCTTCGTGCACCAAGCTATGCGGATAACCGGGTGCGGAGACCCACGCCAACCCTTATCAGACACCCTGAACGGCAAGTTGCCGCAGGTGAAGATCGCCCGCGAAAGCGCGGCAGGCTATTCGTCTTACGGCAATCAGATCGGACTTGCCACAGGACAAGTCGCCGAATTTTACCATGAAGGCTATATCGCCAAACACCTCGAACTCGGCGCGGTCGTTGGAGCCGCGCCCGCCGCGTGGGTGCGCCGCGAAGAGCCCCAGACAGGCGACGTGGTTCTCCTCGTGGGAGGCAAAACAGGCAGAGACGGCATCGGCGGCGCCTCTGGTTCGTCAAAGGCGCACACCGACGAATCTATCATCAAATCCGGCGCGGAAGTACAAAAAGGCAACCCGGTTGAAGAGCGCAAGATTCAGCGGCTATTCCGCAACCCGTCTGTAACGCGCCTTGTCAAACGGTGCAACGACTTCGGCGCCGGCGGGATAGCGATTGCAGTAGGCGAGCTTGCGGACGGACTAGACATAAACCTCGACGCGGTACCTAAAAAATACACAGGACTAGACGGCGTTGAGACCGCGCTCTCCGAGTCCCAAGAACGCATGGCAGTCGTGATCGCCCCGGCGGACATAGACGCCTTTATCCAAGCCGCGGACGCGGAGAACCTCGATGCGGTAGCGGTCGCCCGTGTTACGGACGAAAAACGTGTTCGCATGATGTGGCAAAACCAGACGATAGTTGACCTTTCCCGCGAGTTTCTGAACTCAAACGGCGCGGCGCGGCGCGCGACCGTGGTTCTGGAATACGAAAACCAAACAACAGCCCACACAAACACAGGCGCGTTTCTTGCCGATCTCGAAAAGGAACTTGCGTCCCTGCGAACCTGTAGCAGGCGGGGACTGCAAGAACGATTCGACGGCTCCATCGGCGCAGGCTCGGTCTTATTCCCCTTTGGCGGTGCGACACAGGGAACGCCTGAGTGTGGCATGGTCGCATTACTGCCGTCTCTGGACAAAGACTCGCGAACCGCGAGTCTGGTCGCGTCTGGCTTTGATCCAGACGCGATGACCGCGAACCCCTACGAAGGCGCGAAGGGGTCCGCACGGGAGGCGTTAGCAAAAATAGCCTGCATGGGTGGTGAGTGGCGGCGCGCGCGTCTCTCCTTACAAGAGTATTTTGAACGTCCAGACAGCCCGCAATCCTGGGGACAACCCGCGTCCGCATTGCTCGGCGCCTTGGAAGCGCAACTCGCGCTTGGGACTCCAGCCATCGGCGGAAAAGACTCAATGTCAGGAACGTTTTTCGCAAACGGAAAGAAACTCGCGGTTCCTCCCACCCTCGTTGTTTTCGCCTTCGGGGT
>JAISEA010000055.1 GCA_031264475.1 Treponema sp.
CAGGTACTAACAATATAATCAACAGCGTGAACCGTATAAGCCGTATAACGACTTCTCATAAGCGCCTCTGCGGTGAGAGGCTTCTGTACACCTAAAATAAAAGGCTCGCAACAATCGGTATATTGCTTGCCTGAACCACATGGACAATCCATTCTTTTCTCCTTTCCCTATAATAGCTGTTTTCCTCAAAACTTACAACACCCAAAGGTAAGAAGGCGGTGTCAGACACCGTCTTAACGGGTGTGGTACGAAAGAAGACGCCGCTGTCTCTGACTCTCCGCCTAGCATAAATTAGCAAAATTAGTTTATTATATAAAAAATGAATGACTATTTAACTAATCAGAAACCGGAAACCGTCAAAAGATTCGTAGTATTTGAAGGTGGAGATGGAAGTGGAACCAGTACCCAGCTTGAACTATTGCGCGGCAAACCCCGCGTGTGGACGACACGCGAGCCTACAGACAGCCCCATCGGACGCCTCATCAGATCCGCCCTCCGTGGGGAAATAACATTACATCCAGAGACGCTTACGCGACTCTTCTCCGCGGATAGAAATGAGCATCTCTTCGCAAAGGACGGCGTTATAGACCGTTGTAGTCAGGGTGAAATCGTCGTCTCTGACAGGTACACGCTTTCGTCGCTTGTTTACCAAGGTTTTTTATGCGGGGACTTGCCGTTCAAGCTCAACGAGGACTTTCCTTTACCAGAACTGCTCTTCTTTCTTGATATAGACCCACAAATAGCAATGCGACGCATAGAAAATCGTTCGGATCGCGAAATTTATGAATATCTCGAATTCCAAGAACTTGTCCGCGAGCGCTACAAGACTCTGGTACCGCAATGGCAACAGAAAGGTGTCCGTGTTATCGTCATTGACGCGTCAGAACCAGTAGAAGCCATAGCAAGAAAAGCGGCACAGGAAATTGACGCGCTTCGGAAAGAATAATGACAAAACTGACATTTTTGTATTGCTTTTCTTACGACTTTGTGCTAATATAAGGAAAATTAAAAATGCTTCTAAAGCGTGCCTTTAGAGCATAATTTCTGAGGAGATATTTATGGAAAAAATAGCAAGTTTTCAGATTGATCACACACGATTACTTCCGGGAGTCTACGTGTCTCGCCAAGACGCTTTCGGCGAAACTACACTCACCACCTTTGACCTGCGGTTTAAGGCGCCGAATCGCGAACCTGTTATAGATATGCCGGTGATGCATACCCTTGAACATCTAGTCGCCACATACCTCCGTTCTCAAGCGGAATGGGGAAAACGAGTCGTCTATGTAGGACCAATGGGCTGTAGAACAGGTATGTATATTATATTTGAAGGAAAATTCAGCTCCGCTGATGTTCTGCCCCTGCTCATAGAAACATTTGATTGGATATTGGACTTTGAAGGAGCGATTCCAGGAGCCGCACCAGAGGACTGTGGAAACTGGCGCGAACACAATCTCGATATGACCAAATTTGAAGCGAAACGTTACGTAAAAACATTGAAACAAGCGGGTAAGGAAAACTTGAACTACCCCGAATAGCAATGAACAGAGAACAAAAATCACTTTTTTATAAAAAATAACTTGTATAAGTTAGTCAAGTAATGTATAATATCTATTTAATAGGGTTAAATATGGCGGATTATAGAAAATTATTTCAAGAACAAGAAAGTTCCTTCATTAAGACTGATCAAAAACTTCCCATCACTAGTACACAGAAGGTTAACCTCAACCGTAAAGGAAACGTTTTGTTTAACGAAGGAAATATTGAAGAGGCAAAGCGGATTTTCTTGACAACCGGTTATTCAGATGGACTTTCTCGGATCGGCGACTACTATAAGAAACAAGGAAAGTTATTGGATGCTCTCCGTATGTATTGGAAGGCGCCAGATCGAAACAAAGCTGAAATTATTATTATACAGCTTTCCACCGTTATAAAAACTCTCATTGATAATTAGGAGGATTTCTTAAAAGACATGGAAGGAACAACCTTTATAGACGATTTATTCAAAAAATACGATATAGCCGAGCCGCATGATGAAAATCATGAATTAGCAGAAATCTCGGAGCTATCCAAGAAAGGCTATCAACTTCTAAAAGAGAACAAGATATTTGAAGCAGTAGATTGCTTTGAAAAGATCATACTTATTGATGAATACAACAACTATGCGTTAGTTGGAATGGGAGATGCCTTTCGCAAAAGAGGTTCATTCCGCGAAGCCATCATCTTCTATCAACGATGTCTTGTTCACCATCCGGGCAATAACTACGCCCTATTCGGATTGGCTGACTGCTTCAAAGCTCTCAACCAATTCCAAAAAGCCATAGAGATTTGGGAACAATACTTGGTCCATGATGAAAAGAACATTACTGTCTTGACTCGAGTGGCGGATGCGTACCGCAAAATCAAGAACTTCAAACACTCTAAAGCCGTTTATCTACGAGTACTTGAGATGGAGAACGACAACCCCTACGCCATCATCGGCTTAGGACATCTCCACTATGACTTCAAGGAATACACAGAGGCGCTTTACTATTGGAAGAAGATGCTCCTCACGGCTGATTATTCAACTATTGACATCCGCGTACTCACCTCTATAGGGAACTGCCACCGTAAACTAAAAACCTTTGACGAAGGCATTATTTATTTTGAGAAAGCCCTTGAACGAGACCTCTACAACTTCTATGCGCTCTTTGGGATGGCGGATTGCTACCGAGGCATGAATATGCCCCTCAAATCCCTCGAATACTGGGACCGCATCATTGAACAAGACCCGCGTAACAAGGTGATTTTGACCCGTGCGGGAGACGCGTACCGAAGCCTTGAGAACTATGACAAAGCGATAGAATACTATGAAAAGGCGATCAACATTGAATTCGACACCTATGCAGTGCTAGGCTTAGCCATAGTAGCGAAAGTCCGCGGCAGGTATCCAGATGCCATAGAGTCCCTTTGCCGCCTTATACAGCAAGACCCGAAGAATTACCGCCTTTACATCGAATTAGCCGACTGTTTCGTTAAAACCAATGAAAAGAACAAAGCCATAGAATTACTTGAAGAGTTCCAGAAACTAGGCGGACGCAACACCGCAATAATGGACTTTTTGGAAAAGATAAAATAGCCTTCCTTGCTACCTGACGCGGCTTTACAGACGAAATTCCCTACCAAACATAATTCAACCATACCACGGGACGCTTATAGAGATAGGGTATGGATGGGAACACCATCCATACCCTAACCCCTAACGAAAGAATGAAACAAACCTTAGCAGGCAAACCCTTAGCAGAACTAATAGAACTCCTCAAACCCCTCCCCGCGTTCCGCGCGCGACAACTCCTCCACCATATCTGCCGAGGAACCCGCACATTTGCCGAGATGACTGACTTCTCCCTATCCATACGCGAGGCTATGGAGAGACGCTTCACCCTCTATTCAAGCGAAGTTGTACAGCGACTCAGAGACAAAGACGGCAGTATGAAACTCCAAATCGCCTTGAACGACAACATGATAGAAGCCGTGATCCTCACAGACAAAACAGGGCGCAAGACCGCGTGCCTCTCAACCCAAGCTGGATGCCCCATAGGATGCGTATTCTGCAAGACAGGCAAACTAGGCTTCAGTCGTAACCTAGCGTCAACCGAGATCGTCGAACAATTCCTCCACCTCCAGAGAGCCGCCGGTTCACGCATCGACAACATAGTCGTCATGGGTATGGGCGAGCCGCTCTTAAACCCCGTTGAACTACGAAAAGCGCTCATATTCCTCACCGACGAAGAAACCCTGAACTTCTCCAAGCGCAGTATAACAATCTCCACGTGTGGCATTGCCGATGGGATTCGGGACTTAGCGGAGAACGCGCCCAACACCCGACTCGCCCTGTCGCTTACCACAGCGGACCAAGACCTACGCAAACGGCTCATGCCCGCAACGGTAGCCAACCCGTTACCCGCGGTGAAAGAAGCCCTACGCTACTACCAACAAAAACAAAAACGCCGGGTTACCCTAGAGATTGTCCTGCTCGGCGGAGTGAACAACCGCCAAGAAGACGCGGACGCGGTAGCCGTCTTTGCCCGTGGATTAGACGCAGTGGTGAACATCATCCCGTGGAACCCGGTTTCCGATGCGCTCTTTGAAGGCGCGCCTTTACGCCAGCCGACCCGCGCCGAGACGGATGGCTTTGCCGAGAGCCTACAAAAACGAGGATTAAACGTAACCGTGCGATTGAAGAGAGGGCGCGGCGTGGCGGGCGCGTGCGGGCAGTTAGGATATGTGGAAAACTAGTCCCGCGGCGCGGTTGTAGGATCGATATAAACCCCAGCCTTATCGACCATGAACAAAAGCTGAGGGGACCTGTCGGTTGACAAGCGACCTAGTTCCGCGCCAGGTCCCACTTTATCGCCTTGTTTGACTGAAAGCCGTTCACAACCGCCGTAGATATAGAGCAAGCCGCTCGTGTTCTTAATGATAACTACTTGTTTATAATTCAGATAAGGTCCGGCTGACTGCACCACGCCGTTAGTAACGCTTCGGACGACTTCCGCGGCGTAACTCGTGATGATGATTCCGCCTGCCAGCTTTCCGGTAGACTTCGCCATGCTTCTGACTGTTACAGGCCATTCCAGCGGCGATTTGGGTGAGAGAGGCGGTTTTACCTCGGCTGGCTGGGGAATCTTCAGCTTGTCGCCGGTCTTGAGCACGTAGTTATCGGGTAGATCGTTTAGACGCAAGAGCGCGGACACGGTTACGCCGTTTCTGCGGGCGATGCTAAAGAGGGTGTCGTTTTTGATGACTACGTATTCGGAGTTGCTTTGACTAGTCGCAACGCCGCTCTGTGCGGGCGCGTTGGTTTTCGGCGCGTCTTTCTTTTCCGGTATCTTGAGTTTCTGATCTACCTTTAGTCTGGACGGATCGGTTATGCCGTTCAGTTTCATGAGGGCTTCGGTGCTGACTCCGTAAGAGAGGGCTATCGAGTAGATTGTTTCTCCTTTTTTGACGGTATGGTCGTCGCCAAAGGTTGTTGCGCTTATAAAAAGGCACATAATAAAAAGAATAAGCTTTTGCAATTTCTATTCCTATCTTTTGATATTATACGCTAACAGGGCAAGGTATTCAAGCAGGCGAAGCCTGTTTTTGGTTAATGGCTTCCCAAGAAAGGGTCAGACACCGATGATGTTTTTGGGTAATGGCTTCCCAATGTGAAAGGGTCAGACACCGACATCAGAAGCTCGAAAAAATTGTAAAAATCGGCGGCTTAAACCAAAGCAAATTCCAGGATGAGCCCATAGTATAGGTATGAGAGGCTTACGAATACTCCAAAACGGAGCGACGTACCATGTTACGTCGAAATTTGACCATGACGACATGATCCTCCTTGATCCCCGATTCAAGAAACTCTTACTTTTTTTCATCAAAAAGGCGAAACTGAAGTTCCATTTCAGCTTTTGGGATTTCTGTATCATGGATAATCATATCCATTTATCGATAAAGCCGGGCAAAGACGGCAATTTGTCTAAGATAATGCAATGGATAAAGTGTAATTTCGCCAAGGCGTGGAACAAAGCGAATGGGCGGACGGGGCATGTGTGGGGAGAACGGTTTTATTCACGGATAATCAGCGGGATAACGGACTTTTTGCGGGTGCGGGAGTACATCGCGGAGAATCCGGTGAAGGCTGGGCTTGTGGAACGAGCCGCTGAGTGGGTGTTTGGCAGTTTATACCACCGACTCCACAAACTAGCTGGTTTAGTAGACGACGTGGCGTCGGACGATCTGGTGTCAGACACGGCAGAATTCTTCGCCAAAAAAAAGGACGGCTAAGCCGTCCTAAGGTTTTCACGCTCTCAAGGAATAACCGCCTTGAGAATCGGTCCAAAAGGTCCCGTTTTCCCTCGCGTATTCTCGTACTGAAGGCAGAAATACACCGTATTTCCGCTCTCTCCGTCGAAGTTGAACAGTACCTTTTTCCTACTCGCCCATTCCGAATACGGCAAGTCGTTCCCGCTTATGGGCACGTCTTGTACGCGGAACTTGTACTGGGTCGTAGGCTCGCCGGTCAAGCCGTAATGCACCCGCACTCCGCAGTCGCTTCCGTCTCCGTGCTGGGGTCCGTTTGCCGGTCTGATGTTCTTCAGCTCAACCAAATGAACGCCGGGGAAAGCCAAGTCCGCTTCTGGCTGGGCTGTAGGCTCGGACTCTGGAGTGGGCGTCTTATCTTGCGGCTTCAGTCCCAAAGAAACGAGGTCTACATTCGTCAATGGCGGAACTAGGAAATAACGCCGCTTAAAATCCCGCATGAACGCTTCGAGGTCGTCAAAAGCGGCTTTGGTCTTGGCTGTGGTGATCGCGGTTTTCTCAGTGGACAAGTCCTGCTCCAGCAAGGTTTCAGCCGCCGCTATCTTCGCGGTCAAATCCTGCACGGCTTTAGCGGGAATATCCCACGCGGTTGCGCCGGCGACTAAAGCGGCAAGCCAATCTTTAGCCATCGTTATACGCGATTCTCTTGGACCCGGAAACCAATCTGTTCTTTTAGCCATCAAAATCCTCCTTATTAGAATAAATTTAGAAAAATATAAACCTGTTTTTGAGAAATGTCAAGTATTTTCTTGAAATTTTATCAGAGAAACTTCAGACATTGACTCAGTGTCTTTAGACATTGACCCAGTGTCTTCAGACATTGACCCAGTGTCTTTGCCTTCCGCGCCTTCGTGGTTAAAGAATATCGGTGGTTGTGAAAATCAGCCTGTTTAAACGCAAAACCAAAGAAGTCAAGTACGAAGTCGGTGTCTGGCACCTTGCCTCGTCTTATGACATCGGACGCCGTACCGAGTTGCGGGACACGGGCGGTGTCTGACCCCTTGCGGCGTTGACATGGGCTTGTCCAAGCGGTGCCAGACACCTCACAAACGTCAGCCATATTTCTTCAAGAAATTCCTAATATTTTCCTTGACAAGGTACCGCATTGGGATTATTATAATGTAAATAAGGAAACGCTAAATGTTAGAAGCAATCAGAAATACATTAAAAAAAGACTTTCCAGCCTTGAA
>JAISEA010000067.1 GCA_031264475.1 Treponema sp.
AGAGGGAAAATTGATACTCAAAAGAAGCACGACGCCCGTAAAAAACTAGAAAAAGAACTCCGTATCTATAACAAGGCGTACCTGCTGTACAATCCAGCGGTCAGCGACAATGATCGCACAACGATGGGCTTGCCTATTCGCAAGAAGACTCACACTCCCGTTCAAGTGCCTGAAACTTCCCCGCAACTGTTGCCTGACACCAGCACCCGACGGATTATCAAGGTGTACTACAGGGACGAGGGGGCTACTCGCAGGGGCAGACCCGCAGGAGTGAAAGGCGTTGAGGTAAAATGGACAAAACTCAAAGAACATCCCAAAGACCTTTCAGAACTGATCAATTCGGCTTTTGATACGAACCCGCCCCTCGTGCTGATGTTTGAAGAGCATGAACGGGGGGAAAAGGTGTTCATGTGCGGCAGATGGGAAATCCAGCGGAAAGGGGAAAAAGGTCCCTGGGGCGCTATTGAGGAAGTCATCATTCCCTAACACCCTTCGGGTGTTTACTGACTTCCCAATGGTTGTTGTCCGAAAGGTTGACCCGCTGTCCCCGTCCTGACGGTTACGCTTGCTTTGCAAGCGGAACCTACTCGTTGTCCGCACGCCAGCGTGTTTCAATACTTCCCAATGATTGTTGTCCGACACCCTTCGGGTGTTAGACAACTTCACACGGGTGTTGTCCGAAAAGGGGGACCCGCTGTCCCCGTCCTGACGGTTACGCTTGCTTTGCAAGCGGAACCTACTCGTTGTCCGCACGCCAGCGTGTTTCAATACTTCCCAATGGTTGTTGTCCGACACCCTTCGGGCAGACAAAGCCTGTTAGATGACACCCTTCGGGTGTTAGACGACTTCACACGGGGTGTTGTCCGAAAGGAGGCGCCGCGGTCCCCGTCATGACGGTTACGCTTGCTTTGCAAGCGGAACCTAGTGGGTTGGGCGGGGTGGGGGGTGGCGGAAGACCCCCGAAGGGGGGCTGGAGACAGGGGGCGCACCACAGGGGCTACGGTTTGCCCCCCTCCGTTTAGGGAAAGACGCGCCCCCCTCCTGATTATTTTAAACATTCCCGTAAAGTAGCGAGACCCGCGTCGATTTCTTCGTCAGTTATGATGTAAGGAGGGAGAAAACGAAGCGTGTTCTTGCCCGTAGAAAGAATGAGCAGTCCTTTTTTAAGACAGGCAAGCAGAATATCCCACGCGCTCGCAGTAATGTCCACGCCAATCATAAGCCCTCTACCCCGCACTTCCTTAATAACAGGACTATTCCACGAGCGGATAGTAGCCATCATCCTCTCGCCCTTGCGCCCAATCTCCTTGAGAAAAGCCCCGTTGTTCACCGCCTCAAGCACAACCAACCCCGCCGCCGCCGCAAGCGGATTGCCCCCAAAAGTCGAGCCATGATCCCCCGGCGCAAATACATCCGCGGCTTTCTCGCCAACCAAAACCGCGCCCACAGGCACCCCACCCGCTAAACCTTTCGCCAAAGTTACCACATCAGGCTTAACGCCATACGCGGACGCGGCTAAAAAAGAACCAGTCCGCCCCAGCCCACATTGAATTTCATCAAACATAAGCAAAATATCCCGCTCCGCACAGAGCCGCGCCGCCGCCTCCACAAACTCCCGCGTCTGCGGAACAACCCCGCTCTCCCCCTGAACCGCCTCAATGAAAAGCCCCGCAACCGTATGATCCAAAGCCTTGTCAAGCGCGTCAATGTCTCCACAGGGAACATACCTGAAGCCCTCCGTGAAGGGTCCGAAGTCTTTGTGGAAATGTTCCTGCCCGGTCGCGGATAACATGGTAATGGTGCGCCCGTGAAAACTACCTTTGAGCGTTACAATAGTATGCCGCCCCGCGCCGTATTTCTGAAGCGAATACTTGCGCGCTACCTTGCACGCCCCTTCGTTTGCCTCCGCGCCCGAATTCCCAAAGAAGACCTTCTC
Source organism: Treponema sp. (assembly GCA_031264475.1). Next base: position 1,937 of record JAISEA010000067.1, read on the forward strand.
CATGCCCGCGGCGCGCGTGAGCGCCTCCGCAAACGCTACGCTTACGTCGCTTTGATAGTAGTTGCCCACATGGTTGAGCTTCGCAGTCTGCTCGGTTATCGCCTTGACAAGCGGCGGATAATTATGCCCCAGACAATTAACCGCAATGCCAGCTGTGAAATCAAGGTACCTTTCACCAGCCCCGTCGAATAAATAAGCCCCCTGCCCCCTAGTAAAAACAATCGGGAGCCGAGTATACGTGTTCATAAATACATCTTTATCTAACATACCCACAAGTATACCAGATTTACCCAAAAAAGTTCACCCCACGCGAGGCGTATTTTAATTTGCTTGCCCTGCTTGCGTGCGAATTTGGGGGGTGGCGGAAGACCGCGTAGCGGGCTGTAGACAGGGGGGCGCGTCAAAAAGGCGACTGTGAGCCGAAACGCTTTGGAAATAGCGCCCCCCCCCCTCCTCCTTATTATTCAGCTTTGTCGTCGGGATCAGCAGTGTCCCTAACAAAACGAGAAGGTTCCGCTTGCAAAGCAAGCGTAACCGTCAAGTCAGTGGAAGCGGAACCTCCTTTCGGACAACAACCCATGCGAAGTATGTAAACACCCTGTGGGTGTAGACAATAATTTTCTATTGTGGTAAATTACCAAAAGGGAAAAAGAAAAGATATGAGAGGAATAGAATATCGCGGCTTGAGCCGCATAGAAGGACCGGTCGTCGTTACGGAACGAAGCTGTAACGTTGGCTTCAACGAAGTCGTTGCGGTCTACGATAGAAACGAAGGGCGCAGGCTTGGTCGCGTAATCGACTTGAGTAAAGACTACGCGGCTATCCAAATCTTCGGGAGCAATACCGGTTTATCAACCGAAGACGCCCGCGTCGAATTCTTAAACAGACCAATGGAGATGCGCGTGGGACCTGGACTCCTGGGACGCATATTTAACGGGTTGGGAGAGCCGATAGACGGGTATAGCAACATCTTTTCATCAACAAGATTGGACGTAAACGGCTTGCCTATCAACCCCTACGCGCGTATTTACCCACGCGACTTCATTCAAACCGGCGTTTCCGCCATAGACGGCATGAATACTTTGATCCGCGGACAGAAACTGCCGATCTTTTCAGGCAATGGTTTGCCTCATAACCGCCTCGCCGCGCAAATCGTCCGCCAAGCGAAGATTCTCAACTCAGACGAGTCTTTCGTCGTGGTCTTCTGCGCGATGGGAGTCAAATACGACGTTGCTCGGTTCTTCTTGGACGACTTTGAGAAGTCGGGCGTGCTTTCCAACGTGGTCGTGTTCTTGTCGCTCGCGGACGCTCCGAGTCTTGAACGCCTCATTGCGCCGCGTTGCGCCCTTACCGCCGCGGAATATCTCGCGTATCATCAGGATATGCACGTGCTTGTCGTAATGACTGATATGACTAACTACTGCGAGGCATTGCGCGAAGTGTCCTCCATCCGCGGCGAAGTGCCGAGTCGCAAGGGGTATCCGGGGTATTTGTACTCTGATCTGGCGAGTCTGTACGAGCGAGCCGGTAAGATCAACGACTCTAACGGCTCAATCACCCAAATTCCCATTCTCACCATGCCTAATGACGATATTAGCCACCCCATACCTGATCTTTCCGGCTATATTACCGAGGGACAGATCGTTCTTGACCGCGAACTCTCCCAAAAAGGCGTGTATCCGCCCGTCGCCGGTCTGCCAAGCCTGTCCCGTCTTATGAAAGACGGTATCGGTCCGGGAATGACCAGGGAAGATCACAAGGACGTCAGTAGCCAGCTCTTTGCCGCGTACTCTAAAGTGAAACAAGTGCGGAACTTGTCGAGCATCATCGGCGAAGAAGAGTTGTCAACAGGCGATAAGCAATACCTAAAGTTCGGCGAAAAGTTTGAACAGATCTTCCTTTCTCAGGGAGAAACGGAAAATCGGAGCATCGACCGCACGTTGGACTTGGGTTGGAGATCGTTGACGGAAATCCCCCGCGAGGATTTATTGCGAATCAAGCGGGAATTCATCGATAAGTACTTTGAACCGAACGTAAAGACCGAAGAATAGTCCGTCGCCCGGTCGGCTAGTAGCATAAAAATAAAAATGAAACAATATATCAAGCCTGTTACGCGAGTATCCCCAAACATCAGAGCTAACGGGGATTCTGGTTTTGAAGAAAATAAACGAGTGTCGAAATTTACGATGCTTGCCATCCGCATTTTGAGCCGCCCCTACCTCTCTCTGTTCATTGGTCGCGCAAAAGTCGAGCTTGAGAATGGGAAGCGCCTGTTTTCAGCCTTTGAACGCGCATTAAGCGGGAAGAGTCGCCTCCTCCTCGCATTTAGCCACCCTTATGGGCAGGAACCCCAGATACTTGGATGGTTCATCTTGCTCAAGCTCAGGCGGATTGCAAAAAGAGCGGGGTTCTCTTTCGCCTTGCCGCCGCATATTCGGTTCATTCACGGCTACGAAGTCCTACGCTGGGGAGGTCCTGCGGCGCGGTTTATTCTGCCTCGTATCGGCGGTTTGCCTGTTTACCACGCAAAGGTGGACTCCGCGAGTATGGAACGGATTTACCGTGCGCTCATGGATGGTCCCTTCCCTATCGCGGTCGCCCCGGAAGGAACGGTCTCTTTCTTTTCCCGATCCACGTCTCATTTAGAACAAGGCGCGGTGCGTATAGGCTTTACCGTTGCGAAGCGACTCGCCGAAGTCCGCGCTTCGGACGTTCCGCCTGTTGAGATATTGCCCTTGGGCGTGCGTTACGAATTCGGCGAAGAAGCCCGACGCGCGGCGTTCCGATTGCTTGAGAAAACAGAAAAACACCTTGGCTTGCAAAATCCCGGCGGAAAGTTTGCGGGGAGAGTGGAAAGGTGTCGAGATTTCTTGCTCAAGAAGCATGAGGAATGTTACGAGCTTCCTCATGAAGGCGATTTGGAAGAACGGGTGAATCGACTCACGCGAGTTGCGCTTGATCGCGCTGAACAGGTTTTGGGAGTAAAGCATATTGACGGAGATCGATCTGCTCGGTTTCATCGCCTGCGGCAAATCTACTGGGACCGTACTTATTTGCCGAATAAAACCTCTCTTCGGGGCTTTACTCAGCTGGAACGGGGACTCGCGGACATTCGCGCGGGCGAGGCGTGGTATGCTGAACGGCATCTGGAATTGGTTGATTTTATCTGGCGCTTGCCTTCCGCTCCGAAACTTTCAGAAGAAAGTCCTTTGTACGAACAAGTGAATCATGTACAGAACTTGTGGGACTTTGCTAACCGGACGATGGGCGGTACTTTTAGTAACCGTATAAATATCCGTCCGCGCCGCGTCGTGTGGACGCCGACGAATTTCATCAACCTGTCGGAAGACTTGCCTGCTTATAAGGCGGATAAACGCGGCGCAATACGAAACGCTATGGATAAGTTGTCCGCCGAACTGAGTCAAGCCTATGAGACTGTAGATAAGGAGGCTTAATTATGGTAGCTTATATCGCTCGGCGTTTGTTATTGATAATCCCGACTCTGTGGGCGATCATTACGATCAATTTTTTCGTCATACAGATAGCGCCGGGTGGGCCCGTGGATCAGGCTATCGCTAATATGCAGGGCTTGGACGGTAATATGAGCCTTGAACGCATAGCAGGAACCAGAGGAGAAGGCGACGCGAGAGAGGCTGGCGTAAGAGGCGCGTCTACCTACCGTGGGTCCAGAGGGCTTGACCCAGAGGTTATCGCGGAAATCGAGAGGCGTTACGGCTTTGATAAGCCTGTCTGGGAGCGCTACCTGCTTATGTTGAAAAACTACGCTACCTTCAACTTCGGCGACAGTCTTTTCCGCGGTCGCTCCGTGTTAAAGCTCATCACGGAACGCTTGCCTGTTTCCGCCTCCCTTGGTCTCTGGTCAACGCTTATTATTTATCTGGCGTCTATCCCGCTTGGTATTCGCAAAGCCGTGAGAAACGGTACACGTTTCGATACATGGACAAGCGCCGCCGTCGTCTTCGGCAACGCTATTCCTTCATTTTTGCTCGCTATTCTGCTTGTCGTGTTGTTCTCCGGTGGTAGTTTCTTGCAAATCTTCCCTTTGAGGGGGCTTTTCTCCATAGACGCGGCGACGTTCAGTTTGGGGCATAAGATACTGGACTATTTCTGGCACCTGGTTCTCCCTATCGCGTCTATGGTCGTCGGCGGGTTCGCTAGTCTGACGATGCTTACAAAGAATTCATTCCTTGACGAGATCAGTAAGCAATACGTACTGACCGCCCGCGCAAAGGGGCTTTCTGAAAAGAAAATTCTGCTCCGCCATGTGTTCCGTAACGCTATGCTTATCATCATCGCGGGATTCCCGGCTGCGTTCATCTCTATGTTTTTCACCGGTTCCGTGTTGATCGAGGTGATTTTCTCTCTCGATGGTCTTGGTCTTTTGGGTTTTGAGTCCACGATGAATCGAGATTATCCGGTAATTTTCGCTACGCTCTATATATTCACGCTCATTGGTTTACTTTTATCGCTTTTAAGCGACTTAATGTACACGGTTATTGACCCACGTATTGACTTTGAGAGTCGGTAGGGAAT
>JAISEA010000031.1 GCA_031264475.1 Treponema sp.
GGTTGTTCTGTACGACTTGGCGGTTCTTTTATGCGACTTGGCGGTGGTTCTGTACGACTTGGCGGTTGTTCTGTACGACTTGGCGGTTGTTCTATGCGGCTTGGCGGTTGTTCTGTGCGGCTTGGCGGTTGTTCTATGCGGCTTGGCGGTTGTTCTGTGCGGCTTGGCGGTTGTTCTGTGCGGCTTGGCGGTTGTTCTATAAGGCTTGGCGGTTGTTCTATGCGGCTTGGCGGTTGTTCTATAAGGTAGCAGTTAGTAGTTAGCAGTTAGCAAAGGAAGAGGGGGTCCGTTCGGGGTTAAAGCTGGGCGGCGACTTCCTAATGAGCAAAGGAAGACAAGAAAAGGCCGTTCGGGGTGCAAGCCAGGTGGCGGGAATAAAGAACAGGTAACAGGTAGCAGGTAGCAGAGGTCCCGCTCTAGCTCGCCCGTCTTCCTTTGCTCATTACTCATTACTCATTGCTCATTGATTTCCCGTGTCCGCTACGCCTGCGGCGCCAGACGCCGTCCGCTCGCCGCCGTTTACTTGTTATAGTATGACTGACACCCGCAACAGGCGGAGACCTGGGGACGGTTTCTGCGGGCGGGCAGTGTCAGCGCTAGTTTAGTGGCGTGGTGTCAGACACCTTCTACATTTGTGGGTCACTCCTGATAGAGAGCAGGTAACAGGTAGTAGGTAGCAATTAGCAGTTAGCAGAGACGAGACGTGCGGCGGGGTCAGACACCGCGTAGGTTCCGCTTGCCTGCAAGCGCCCCCTTGGGGTGTTCTAAGATTCCGTCAAGTCAGTGGAAGCGGCGCACCCTTTCGTACAACAACCATTGTGAAGTATTTAACACCCTTCGAGTGTGTGAAGTATTTAAACACCCGAAGGGTGTGTGAAGTCGTTAAACACGCTTCACGTGCGGGCTTCGCCCGCGTCTACAACGTTCCGCAAAAGCATGGCGATAGTCATGGGTCCGACGCCACCCGGTACAGGCGTTATGAACGCCGCCTTTTGCGCCACGCCGTCAAAATCCACGTCTCCGCGCAGACGATAGCCCCTTTTCGTCGTGGCGTCAGACACGCGGTTGACGCCTACATCAATCACCACCGCGCCGTTCTTGACCATATCGCCCGTGATGAGTGCGGGCTTGCCGACCGCGGCGATGAGAATATCCGCCTGCCTCGTCATTTCCAGCAGATTTCTCGTGCCCGTATGACAGATAGTAACCGTGGCGTTCACAGATTTTTGGGAAAGAAGAACCGCCAGCGGTCTGCCCACTATATTAGAACGCCCCACAATAACCGCATGAGAACCATTCAACAAAACCTCAGATTTACGCTCAAGCTCTTTTAACATATACACAATACCGTTAGGCGTGCAGGGAAGAAAGCCCTTCTTGCCTAAAACCATATTGCCCACCGAAACCGGATGAAAGCCGTCAACGTCTTTTTCCGGAGCGATTGCCTCTATTATCAGAGACTCGCGGATATGCCGCGGTAAGGGAAGTTGTACCAATACGCCGTGAACGGCTTTATCCGCATTGAGGCTGGCTATAATACCAAGCAGAGCCTCCTCGGTCGTATCAGCAGGCAGGCGAATGTCTCTGCTATCCATACCGACTTCCGCAAGCGCTTTCTCTTTACCCGTTACATAGGAAAGACTCGCGGGGTCGTCGCCGACTAAAATCACAGCCAGACACGGCGTTATGTCTTTTGCTTTTAGCATTGCTGTTTGCTGTTTGACGTTTTCACGTACTCTTTGCGCCATTGTTTTTCCATCAATAATTATCATAGTTTATAATAGTATAAATCTATAGTTTATTGAAGGCGAGTTACCCGCGAGCGACGGTGTCAGACGCGGCGGGCGGTGTCAGACATCTTTCATACAAAACAGGCTTCGTCTGTGCAATGATAATATTTAATAGAAAAACATGAATTATATTCTTGACAAGAATACCGAAATTCTGATAGAATAAAGTCGCTCGTGGACCGGGAAACATGCGGGCAAGTGTCGCCCAACCCCGCCAGGTTCGGAAGAAAGCAACGGTAAGCGAAGGCTGTCGCGCCGTGTCATTCTCGGTCGCGAGCTTTTTTATCGCCCTAGTAAAAAATGCAATACGAAGTAACGGCGACGCGAAGGCGTCCAAAGACATTTGATGAGTTGGCGGGACAGGAATTCGTCTCTGTTACCTTAACAAGCTCCCTTGAAAGCGGGCGTATCGCCCATGCCTATCTTTTTTCAGGACCCCGTGGATGTGGGAAAACAAGCGCGGCGCGGATTTTAGCCCGTTCTCTTAACTGTGAAAAAGGACCCACCGCAAAACCCTGCGGCGTATGTACAAACTGTCAGGAAATCGCACGCGGCGCAAGCATGGATATTATAGAAATAGACGGGGCTTCAAACACCAGCGTCAACGACGTGCGCCAAATTAAAGACGAAGTCCTCTTCCCCCCGAATTCTTCTCGTTACAAAGTCTATATCATCGACGAAGTTCATATGCTCTCGAATAGCGCCTTCAACGCGCTTCTCAAAACCATTGAGGAACCGCCTCCTTATATCGTATTCATCTTCGCTACAACCGAACTCCACAAGGTACCCGCCACCATCAAAAGTCGGTGTCAACAATTCGCCTTCAGACTTATTCCGATTGAAACCATTGCGGGAATCTTAAAGAAAACCTGCGTGGATATGAACATCGAGGCGGACGATGAAGCCCTTTTCTGGGTCGCCCGCGAGTCCACAGGCAGTCTACGAGACGCTTATACGCTCTTTGATCAAGTAGTTTCCTTTTCTGACGGGCGTATTTCGGCAAACGTTATAAGGGAAAAGCTGGGTCTAGTAGGGATCGACAGCCTCAACGCACTAGCCACAGCCTGCGTGGAGAACGACATCGCAAAAGCCTTCGGCATCGTTGACGAAAGACTCGAAGCCGGAGTCAGTATCGAGCAGTTTACGATAGACTTGGCTGGCTTTTACCACAGCCTCCTGCTCATAAAGGCGGGTATAACAAAAGAATCTCTCCTTCAGAATAGTTTGGAGCGGTTTTCCACGAAAGTTCTTGAAACGCTGAACGCGAGCCAGATAGAGCAAGCTTTGGACTTGTTACTGGAGCTTTACCGTAATATACGCTATTCTCTGTCCCCACGGTTCGAGCTTGAGTCCGTTGTGTCGAAACTTTGCGTGCTTGACAAATGGGTATCGCCGTTGGAGTTGCGCGCCGCAATCGCGCAGGCGCGTACTACATTGACGGCGTCTACAGGCGTTCAGGTTCCGCCGCAACAGAAAGCGTCTCCGTCCGCAAGAGAAGAGAATTCACTAAGCGCTGGTTTCAAACGCTACATAGCAAATAGAAGTCCGCCGCAGGAACAGACGACTCACCCTGATGTGGAACGGGTCGTACGGGTGTTTCGTGGAACAATAGTAAAGTAACAATAAGGAAAAAATATGAACATAAATCCATTAGAGCTTATGAAAAACGCTCAGAAATTGCAGGAACAATTTCAGGAAAAGCTTGACGATATTGAAGAAACAGGCTCCGCTGGCGGAGACATGGTTGAGGTTGATCTGAATGGACGCATGGAGTTGCTTGCCATCCGTATCACGCCTGAACTGTTGAATCCTAACGACCAAGACGTATTACAAGGGCTCATCGTCGCCGCTTTTAATAGCGGTGTGGATAAGATTCGGGAACGAATTGCGCGGGAAGCTGGTGGAATGTTAGGCGGCGATCTGGCTGGACTCTCTTCCCTTTTACGGACTTAGCAACGTGAAAACACTTAACGCCATTGACAGACTCGTCGCCCTGTTGTCCAAGCTCCCCGGAATCGGCAAGAAAAGCGCCACCCGTCTCGCATACCACATCCTTGATACAGATGCAAGTTACGCGCGTGTTTTGGCGGAACAGCTCGCCTGCTTCCACGATTCAATCAAACGTTGTTCAGAGTGCGGAAGCTTTACCGAAACAGACCCGTGTCCCATTTGTTCAGACTCGGCGCGCGACAACTCGGTTATTTGTGTGGTTGAGAAACCGCAAGACATTCACGTCATAGAAGAATCCCGCGAATTCAACGGTAAATTTCACGTCTTAGGCGGATTGATAGCGCCTCTTGACGGCGTTAATCCGGGAGACTTGAGTATAGATCGGCTTCT
>JAISEA010000062.1 GCA_031264475.1 Treponema sp.
AAATGGTATTATATGCTTTAGAGAATTTACAATAATAGAGGAAATTATGGCTTTAAAAGAGAAAAAAGCGACCCCCAAAAAGAACGACCCCACAATGGAAGAGTTTACCCGCCGGTTTAAGACCCACCCCGGCATTGTTATCGGTACGTTTGTCGTGCTGATTATCGTCATTATCGCGTTTGTCTTTGTGCCGGCGATAGTACCGAGCGCCGAAATGGGACGTAATGTTGACCTAGTCTTCGGCTATTACGACAAGACGCCCATCTCCTATGAGCCGGGCGGTTATCTTGCCCAAATTTACGAGAATATCGCCAGAAGTCAGCAGAACGCGGGACAGGACATCAACAACCTATTTATGAACTATCAAATATGGCGCGTGGCATTTGAGCAAACCGTGGTTCATACGGCGATTCTGGAGGAAATGCGGAAAGCCGGTTACGCAACGCCTGACAGCGTTGTAGATAAACAGGTCGCTATGCTTCCGATATTTCAGGAAAACGGGCGTTTTTCCTCGGTGAAGTATCGGCAAATGGACAGCAACGAGCGAGGAACCCTATGGAAGGACGTACAAGAAGAAATCATCTCGTCCCGTTATATAGACGATATAACCGGTTTGAAAATATCTTCCAAAGAAGCGCCTTTCGTCAGAGCGATGGCTTCCCCTGAACGCTCGTTTGATATGGTTACGTTCTCCTTGAGTAATTACCCAGATTCCGAAATAATAGCCTTCGCCAACGCTAATCAGAATCTTTTCAAGTCCACGCACCTCTCAAGAATCTCCATGAATTCCGAGAGAGAAGCGCAACAAATCATGCAGAACATCAAAGATGGCGTCTCGACTTTTGAGGATTCGGCAAGAACCCAGTCCCAAGACGCGGCAACCGCAGAGAAAGGCGGAGACATGGGCGTCAAGATGGCTTTTGAGCTTAGGTCGGAGATAACAACTGATGATGATAATGTACGAAACGCGGTTTTGGACCTTGCCAAAGGGAATTTCAGCGAAGTCATAAGAACGAGCGAAACATGGACGTTCTTCCGCGCCGAAGACGAACCTAAATTCGCGGATACAACAGACACTGAAACGTTGGCGAAAATACGTTCCTACATCATGGATTTTGAAAAAGGGCGTGTGGAAGACTATTTCATAAAAGAAGCGGAAACTTTTGCTGCTTTGAGCAAGATCAACGGCTTTGACGCTGTTGTTGAAGAACAAAGCCTTGAAAAGAAACATTTTGGTCCCATGCCCATCAACTTCGGTGGAGAACAGCTTTTGCCGCCTCTTGACTCGTCGGTGAGCGAACTTTCAAACGCTGTTTCAGATGAGAACTTCTGGCAGATAGCCTTCTCAACACCGCTTAACACCGCGTCTAGTCCTTTTGTTATTGGAAACAACGTGCTTGTGCTTTACCCTTTAGAAGAAACACCGGCGGACGAAACCAACGCTGGCTACATAGAAACCGCCTATTCTTCTTATTGGTTAAGTTATACCATGGAACAAAAAATACGCTCTTTCTTTACAGAAAACGCAAAACTAAAAGATAACTTTTCGGACGTCTTCTTTAGATACCTTCAACCCCAAGCATCAACGGATATTGCAGAATAAAACAATAGCAACCCTTATTAAACGCGGAATCTTACGGTCTGTGTTTAATAAGGGATCGCGTCAAAATCATTCAAATCTTTCAGTTACGTCAAGGGATATTCCCGAAATATGTCCACAGCACAGCCCGTACTTCTTTGACGTTTGTTTTGAAACCTTTTTTCTTTAGCGCGGCAAAAACCATCTCTGGACTTTGGTTTGGAGCCGCGTTGTACTCGTTTAGTACGGCAAGCGCCGTTGCTGGAGACACGCCCCCTTTCGGCGCGGACTTGGCAAGCGCCGCGATAAGCGCCCTTTCAAGGCGGTCTATGCGCCCCAAAAGAGACTGTTCAAACATATACATCTCCGGCATCAGAATCGCCGCCGAAATATGCTTAATTAAGCCTTCAGGCGACACAAACGCGCCGGTAACTTTCGGCATGAGATCACCCACTTTCATAGAAATGTCGTAGAAAAGACTCGTATAGAAGTAAAACGACATACCAGAAGGGAAATAGCCGCTTAACTCTTCGCCGCCGTTTGTAAATGAAACAGGGTAGACAACGAGTCGGAATCTTCCATCGCCGCTCTCATTCATGCGCGCCGAAGCCTCGGTTCCCCGCATACCGGGAATCGCCCACACCGTGTTCAGGCTGGCGCCGATGACCCGCGCGTCCGAGTCTTTCAACCCGTTAGCGGAAACAACACGGCAGACCCTCCCGCCAGATGACGCCAGCTCGGTAACGATCTCGGCGCCTTCCTTCCTCTCGTTCCGTTTTGCCCATTCTTGCGCGTTAAGCCCTACGCAAACAAACAATAAACAAACAACAATTCTCTTGCACATTTTTCCTCCTATCAATTTATCGCCCCCTTGAAGTCTCAAGCAAAATCTTGTCATTGGGTTCGATAGCCATGCCCGGGGCGAGTTCCACCGTCTTGGCGGTAAACACGCGATTGGCGCCAGAAATCGTTACCGTTCCCACATATTCGTTGCCTGTTCTGAAGATGAACGCCTTTTGATTCTCAAATGAAAGCCCGAACAACGGATCAATGTAGACAAGAATATCCGTTCTGTTCATCGGATCGATGACATATCCTGCCGCGCCGTTTTTTTCTGTTACCGTGCGAAAATATCGGCGATCTCGGACAAGCAGGTTATCCGCGACATCCAGATTGTGGGAAAGCGTCGTATTCTCGCGGGTAAGATTGTCCGTTTCTTGAATGAGCATCTGTTTCTCACGGGTAAGACTGCTCGTTTCTTGAATGAGCATCTGTTTCTCGTGGGTAAGATTGTCTATTTCTTGAGTAAGCTTCTGTTTCTCGGCGAATAGCGTTTCTTTCTCGGCAGTCAACGCCGCTAAATAAGCGGACAGAGAGGCATTATCTACTTTGGCGGCTTCGGTTTCCGCAGAAATATCAGCGATCAAAGCCTCTAATTCAGCGATTTGCGTCTCAAGCGTCTGCTTTTGATTGGACATATTATCGGAAAGCTCTTGAATCTCACTGCCCGCAGACCGTACCGTTTCATAGAAGAGCGCATCCATAGCTTCAATATAAGAAGGCGTGTTATTTTTCCACGGGATAGCGAGCAATTCTGAAGAGAGGGCATTCATATCGTGGTAAGAAGCGTTCATTTCAGCCAAAATTTCCATTTTGCCATTGGGCAAAGGAGCCGCTGTATCTGGAATATTTGTGTTTGCTATGATGGCTTCACTCTGTTCGTTGTTCCATAGCGGGTCAAGCGCCGCGATTTCCGCCTTGTATTTTGATGACACCGTGTCAACGCTTTCCAACTGCGTCTGCAAGCCGACCTTTTGAGACTCGGAGAGCACGGAGAGGAGATTCGCTATGGTATCCTCGTACTGGGCGCGTATCGTTTCTTTCTCATGCTCGAAACGCAGGTACTCGGCATTGGCGGTTTTTCGCTGTTCCTCTGCCTGTTCAATACGAGTCTTGTCAAAAGACGCAATCTGTATCCGGTATTCTTCAAGTTTTGCGTTCAATACACCCAGCGACTCTGCATACTTCGCCCGTACTTGAGTCACGTCCTCGTTAAACTTCTCGTTCACTTGGGCGATGCGGATAGTTTCCTCGCCGCGCGGCAGGGAAAGAGAATGGATGGTCGCTCGCTCGGCTTCGACGTTTGCTTCAAGCTTGCTTAACTCCACAGACAGTTCGCCTTCAAGCGCGGATTTTTCCGCAAGCGTGCTTTGATAAGCGAATTCAATGCGGCTTGCCATATCAAGAAGATTCTTGAGGTTCAAGTCGTCAAAGGTATTGATGCTCTCTGGCACATTCCGCGTCCGCGTATTGATAACTCTGGTCGTAATGAATAACCCGCATACAGTCGCAACAATGACCCCTAGTATGATGAGAATGACGAACCACGAGCGGTTATTCTTCGCCTTAGCGAATTCCGTTTCTAGGTTGTAGACGTCCGGCGCGTCGCTCTTGAGAGTCTTCATGGCTTCTTCACGGAAGAAGAGCCGCGTCTCTTTATCCATGAAATCAAAACCTGACGTTGTTGTCAGTGCGGTTACTTGCTTGTCATTGTCCATATTCCATTCCATCCTTCGGGAACTTCCCGTTCATTAACACGCTCTTTAAATACTTCGGCGGCTGGAATGGTCAGCGAGTTAAAATAGACGCGCGCCTCATCCCATTTGCCATTGTAATAATGGGTCAGGGCTTTTTCAAAGACCTCCCATTCGGCTATCTCTTTGTCTCCAGACATCTCTACGTCCAAGGGGAAAAATACCTTTTTCCCTTGGGTTTTGCCTTTCACCTGCACCGTGTCTATCTCGAAGAAACGGAAACGGTCGGTTTGCTCTTCGATGTCGTCCTTCACGTATTCTGAAACGATGACCGGCAGCTGGTATATGCGGGTCAGTCCCTCGATACGGGAAGCGGAATTCACATTATCCCCGATGACCGTGTTAGTCATGCGCTCATTGGAGCCTATGGTGCCGTAAAACACCGTGCCTCCATCTATGCCCACGCCGATAGCAAGCATCACCGCCTTGAACACATCTTCTTCTCTAGGGGTGAGGGCGCGGGTCTTTTCAATCACCTTGCGGCTTTCGAGCATACCGTTCCGCAGTTCAGACGCCGCGTCTTGCAATCTCCACGCCGAGAGCAGAGCCGCGAGAGACTTGTTCTGGTCTATCAGCTTGTCGTCCGCGCCGTAGACCGCAAGCAAGGCGTCTCCGATGATGGAGCCGACGATACCGCCCTTGTTATGAATGATATGGATCGCGCTGTTGTAGTGCAGATTGAGCAGATCGATAATATCGTTTCCCAGGGTTTCGGTCATATTGGTGAAACTGCGAATATCGGTAAAAAGCACGGTCAGTTCCCGCTGTTCGCCCTCAAGGTTCACGATACGGTCGCGGTACGCCTTATCCACCACGTCGCGGGACGCGAATTTACGGAAAATGCCGAGCAGGTTGTTGATGGAAGACGCAAGCGAATTGAACGAAGCTCCCAGATAGGTAATATCGTCGGCAGGCGCGTCCTTTAGATCAATGAGGGTAAGCTCTTGTTTTTGTTGCATATCGTACAGGGAACGGCTTATGACCTTGACGAAACGCAGGATACGGAGGAGGGCGAAGAAGCTCACGCCCATGAATACGACGGTCAACGCTATGATGATAATGACTATTCGCTTAAAGACCTCGTTTGATTCGCGCATAAGGTCAGCCATCAAGTCGGCGCGGAGCAGGAACACGTCCCAATCTTCGTGGTACTTGTAGACCCCGAAGTATTCGCCGTCCGGCGTATTGAAGAAACGCGCGCCTTCGTCCGTCCCATTCTCATGAGCTTTCACTATCTCGTCTAACAGCCCTTCGTCAGGCAATCGTTCAGGCGTCGCCCCGGAGGTACTGAAAAGCAATTCCCCAGAGGGAAACATACCCAGGGCCCAACTCCCCGGATGAGTCATGTTCTTTTCGGCGGCGCGGGCGATGAAGTCCGTTACCTCTTGTTTGTTTTCTGAGAATAGGAATATTTGGTATTGATTTCCTGCATTTATGAAGATTTCTCTCAGTTCCCGCGCCAATAAGCGGCTGTTCATCTCCATCGTTTCCTTGCGGAGGAGAGAAATAGTCAGGTAATTAGTGGCAAAGTTTGAAATCAACAGTAAAGCGGATACAATGATCACTATCTTGGCGGAGATAGGAACCATCGAAGTTTCGCCAATCTTTTGAAATAACCCTCTTTTTTTATTACGTTTCATTTTTTATTTTATACCCCTTTTTGGAACAATTCTCTTTTTTTATCACATTTCTTACTATACTTGTATACCTTCTTTGAGGAAAAGTCAAGGGACTAATTTATTTTTCCACGCGGCAATTTTCCAGCTCTTGCAGTCTGTGTTTATCAACCTTGATGTGGAGATTCTTCTCCTGTGTCGGGATGACGAGTCCTTTGGGACCGTTTTTCGCCCGGTGGAGGAATTTCACCGGCGTATAAAAGAGATCGGCTTCCTCGTTAGATCGCCCTTTTGAATAAAAAACCGCGAGATTGCCCGCGTCCAAGAGGATATTGAGCGGATACGACTTGCCCTTCCGCTGCTTTATGAACACATAGGAGCCGGCGAAGTCCCGCACGTGCAACCAAAGGTCTCCGCCTTTGACGTAATGGCGCAGAAGGTCGTCGTTTTCCTTGGCGTTCCGTCCCACGATCAACAGCCAATCCTCCTTGCGGAAGGAAAGTCCGGGGCGTTTTTGGTCTTTTCTCGCGGTCTGCGCCGAAACCCCTGCGGGTCTGTCGCCAGATTGTAGTTTTTTCTGCAAGACGAGGGGATTCTCTTCTGCCAGCAGAGAGGCGAGAGTCGTCTCAAGGCGGGCGAGTTCTTCCTTGCTCTTGGTTATTTCCGCCTGTACATCCGCAAGCCCATTTTTCGCCTTGCGAAACCGCTCGTAATAGCGCGCGGCTTGCGCCTGTGGAGCGGTCTTTGGGTCAAGCGCGATGGTCGTCCGCTCGCCGGTGTAGAAGTTATCCGCCTCAAGCCAGACGTCTCCGAGGTGAATAGACGCAATATGGGCAAGAATGACGTCTCCATATTGCCTGAAGCGTTCCGCGTTGGAAAAATCGGCGGCTTTTTCCTCTAGTTTCTCAATTGAGGCGATGAGTCTATTCATTTTCCCTTCAAAAGTCTTCGTCGCCTGTTCTCGGAGCGCGGACAGGGACAGAACGCCGCCTTGTTCCGCGTAAAACCGATCTATTCTTTCGTTGAAACTACCTTGTCCGTCCAATTCACGCACTGCGTAATCTTTGGGCGAAGGTTTTGCCTCCGCGTCTTCCGGGTGGTAGAACCCGCCGGTTGTCTCGCCGCGTTTTGGTAGTCTCCGCATGGCGTCCAGCACCTTGCCGTCCGCGTCTGTTACGACCACGTTAGCCGCGTTTGACCAGAGGCGTATGTAGAGAAACAGGCGTTCATCCGCTTTCTTGACCGTGAGTCGCACGATGCGGTTATCCTGTAACTGAACCGCGGACTCGATCCACCCGTTGACCGCGCGGGAGTTGAGGAATTCCGCGAATCGCAGGGGGTGATCCCGCTTGGGAACGGAAGAGAAGGTTTCGTGCAAACGGCACGCGCCCGCGGTCAGCACAACGAGCAGATTCTTGCTCCTTCCGTTGCCGTGGAGCCTGAGGCAAAGCACATCAAACGCTATTTGCACGGCTTTTTGTATCTGGCACCCGACCAGATCCAATTCTTCGAGTATAAGATCGATTTCTTTCCAATTCAACGACATATCTTTATCCTAGCGCGGTAGCGGGAAAAGATCAAGTATTTTGTATTCACGTTACGCGATTATTCGTTTGGAACGTTTATCCTGTTATTATACGTTGATCAGTCCTCGTTTGCGTCATCGGGGTACGTACCCGCGACTCTGGGGTACGTACCCGTAACTCTGGGGTACGTACCCGAACACTTGGGGTACGCACCCGCGTCATCAGGGTACGTACCCGCAACTTCGGGGTACGCACCCGCGTCATCGGGGTACATACCCGCAACTCTAGGGTACGTACCCGCAACTTCGGGGTACGTACCCGCGTCATCAGAGGTATTTGGAGAGATATGGAATTCGGCGGATTTACTAATCCGCTTAATAGAAGGATTAGAAGTTATTCAACCAATTATTCAGAAGTTGCAAGCCGACAGCGCCGGATTTTTCCGGGTGGAACTGTACCGCGCAGAGAGCGCCTCGTTCCACAGCCGCGCAGAATCGCACCGAATAGTCAGCCGTCGCCGCGACAACGCTTTTATCCGCCGGATCCGCGTAGAACGAATGTATATAGTAGAAAAATGGGGGCGCTTCTGTGGATAAGCCTGAAAAGAGCCGGGTTCCTTCGCGGAATAGGGTGCTGTTCCAGCCGATTTGGGGGACCTTGCGGCAGGTGAACTTCTTCACCGCGCCGGGGATTATGGATAAACCGCGAATGATTTCGCCGTTGACGGGCGGCGCCTCTTCCGACGATTCAAACAGTAGTTGCAAGCCGATGCAGATACCCAGAAACGGACGCTCCAGCTTGATCCATTCACGGACAGCCGCGGTGTAGCCTGTCTCTTCAAGCGCGGTCATCGCCGTGCCAAAATGCCCGTCTCCGGGGAAGACGATTTTATCATAACGCCGTATTTCCTCCGCTCCGGGCACAAATTCCGCCTGCGCCCCAAGCCGCGACAGCGCATTCATCACGGACCC
>JAISEA010000026.1 GCA_031264475.1 Treponema sp.
TGACGGCAGGACCTATATGGCGTACCTCTGCGGACGCCCCCTGCCCAATACCCAATACTGCCCCCTCGGACGAGAGACCGCAATCATAGAACTTGAGTGGAAAGACGGCTGGTTGTATACGAAGTACAACGAAGAAGGAAAAAAATCCGCGCCTGAGTCATATAGAAGAACGATCCCAAATTACCCCGCGCCTTCGTTTGATCCGCCCACCCGCGTTAAGGGAGAACCCGCTCCGTATCCAAAACCCCGCGTTTATACGTTTGACCACGGTTGTATAGACTTGGATTTCAAAACCCTGCGGACGAAAGCGGATCCAAAAACGTATTCTCTTACGGCGCGTCCGGGCTTTTTGCGCCTGAAAGGCGGCGAATCGCCTGTTTCTACCTTTAACCAGACTCTGCTCGCGCGACGACAGATGGACTTTAATTTTGATGCTGAAACGTATATGGAATTTGAAAGCGAGTCTTTCCACGAATTCGCAGGGCTTGTGTACCGCTATGATGAAAGTAACCAGTACCTCCTTACGGTCTCTCACGACAACGCAAAAGGGAAGGTGCTTTTCGTTCAGTCCCTCGTCGCGGGCGAATATTCCCGCACCGATTATACGACTTTGCCGCCCGGCAAGGGTATTTATCTGGGAATTTCGGTACGGGGCGAAAATGCCGCGTTCTATTATTCCATTGACCACGAGAATCGCATTACCGTGCGTCCCCTGCTTGATGTACGCGTCCTTTCGGATGAATTCTTTCACGAAGGCTTTACAGGCGCGTTTGTGGGTATGTTCTGCGTTGATACGGCGTATTACAAAGCCGCCGCGGATTTTCAGTACTTTGAATATACCCCGTTAGTCGGTGTCTGACACCGATTAACGCGAAAATTGCTTCGGTGTCTGACCCCGACTCTAACATGCCTTGCCTGTACCTGTTGTTTTAAATCTTGAAACAAGCGCGTTCTTACGACACGCCTTCTTGCATAAACCACACCGAATACACTCAGGAGAATTCTCCGCAGTATACGGGACTATATTCATTGGACATTGTTTGACACAAAGCCCGCACTTAACGCACTTCTCCCCAAGCGTTTTATACCTATAGAATGAAACCTTATTAAACAACGAACCCGCGGCGCCAATCGCGCATACATATTTGCAAAACGGACGGCGAATAACCACCGCAATCAACCCAAGAACGATATAGAGAGGTACTCCTACCTCATACGGTTCAAAACCTTTAAGGATGCCAAAAACAGCCAAGGAAGGTAATACAAAACTATAGAACAGATGGACGTACTTCAAGAAACGCAAGGGACTGTCAAAGGCAAACGTACCAATCTTTATAGGAAATGGTATTCTGTAAAGCAAGTCCTGTATAAACCCCAAAGGACACAGCTTGCCGCAAAAAAGCCTGCCTGCGATAAGAAACCAAACGACTACGACGCAAAGCCCCATATATTTTAAGACTTCCCCATCCATTACATCCTCCTCCAATAGTTGACGACCTCGTCTTCCTCATCTGGTTCAATGAGTATATCCCCTGACTTCTCGAATACGCTTTTCAAAACCGTGTCGCGCTCCGCTGCCGACATTCTCTCAATCGCGGAGCGCTCCTCTTCGTCCAATACTTCCACGTTTAGAGTAAGTTCCACGGAGTGCTTGTCTTCGGTAAAGAAGAACCGAGAGGCGTAGCGCTTCTGGTATTCCAAGAAACCCGGGCTCTTATCGCCGCTTGAGGAGGACTCAAGCCTTAACTCCGCTGTTCCATCAAAGAAATGAAGTTCAAGCCGCGCATCCGCTTCGGCGAGCGTCCTATCCAAAACGGCATCCTCCGCCCCTCTGTCCGCGTTAAACGCGCAATAATCTCTAAATGAGAAGATGCGCCCGGTGGGTATGTCTTCCACCGATTCAAGGACATACACGGTGTCTTTAACACTAGTATTTTCTGCTTTATAGGTTATGCAACTATTCGCGGCAACGAGTAGTGCAACAGCCGCAAATGCTAGATATTTCATCGTTGTTCTCCTTCTTTATTTTTCGCAAGGTTAAAATTAACCGGCGCTTTGACCGTTATCGTGTGCGCGATATAGTTGTTCTTGCCATAGAGCGGCAGGATATACTCAATCTCTATGTTAATGGCAAGCGGGCGTGTCAATCTCAACGCCAACGAGGGACGGAGGCTGAGTACGTGCGCGGATATACCGTCAATCAGCATACTTTCACCATGTCCTTGCGTAACGTTCCAATTAACGGGTAACGCAAAAGCAAGGCTCACCGTACCTATAGTAACCGCGTAATGCGGGCTTGCCTCCAGCGAGAACTCCCACTGGTTATTCGTTTTAGATTGATTTCTAAGGGGAAACAAGTAAACTTCACTGAATATATTGACAAAGAAGTTATCGGCGATGAGTGTATCAAACGAAACATCGCCACCCACGCCCCAGGTATGTGCGCCGAGTGCGTCCTTATCGTCAATGCCGGGGAAGGGGATGACGACGCTTGGTGTGACCCTTACCCTGAAACGCTCACTTGGTATCGGTGCGTTATGCCCGACGACCTGAAACCGTCCCTTGAGTGCAAAGTCACCCAAGCCCTCGTAGATTTCTTCTGCGCTGTTCCCGTCATTGCCAACGTCTATGCTCGTGAGGTCTGTGTCGGTAACACCGGGCGACCAGTCAAATGCTGCGGTAAACCACTCGGTGAATCCATAGGAAACGCCAATCGTTGCGCCGACAATTGTCGCGGACGGCGTGTTCACTCTTTCGCTATGCTCATTCCAGCCTTTACTGACAAAGCCTGTAGAGGCATCCGCATCCACATGGAGCGTCTTTGCTGGAAGAACCGTCGCGTCTTCCGTATAAACGGTTGCCGTTAAAACAAGAACCATCACTATAATCAAATTAAGTGTTCTCATGTATTATTATTCTCCTGTTCTCTGACAAGGATAGCCTACGGTATCGCAGACTATCCTTGCAGGCAAGTATCGTTAGAAGAAGATCGCCGTCTTTAGGCTTATCGCGTGGTTCACCAAAGTGTTTTGCCCAATCAAGGGTATAGCGTAATCCATACTCACTTCCACCGGCGTTTGCGTGTGCGTCATCCGCAGTGTTATCGTTGGACGCAGGGATAGCGTATATGAGTCCATCCCATTCTCAACGCCGTCAACCTTTTGCTCTGGTGCAAGGGTGAAGTTAATCGGCAGTCCAATAGCAAGATTCATCCCATAGGGAATATCAATGTTGAAGTTAGGTTCTACTTCTAGGGTTAAATCCCAACCGTGATTGACTTTCTCCTCGTTTTCAATAGGATAGAAATAGAACTTGCCGAAAACATTCAAGAAGAAATAGCGGCTAATGTCCGTATCAAAAGACAGACTACCACCAAAGCCCCATGCGTTCTTGCCCATTTTGTCGTCTGTGTCAATCAAGGGGAAAGGGAAGATCACACCAGGGGCTACTGTCAGCCTGAAATAGGACGATATTATCGGAGCCTTGTTCCCGATGAGGTGGAACTGCGTTTCTAGGGAAAAGTCATAGAACCCCTCCCAGACTTCCGCCGGACCGTCTCCGTGAGACCAGATGTTCCACCCACGCCAATCGAAGGCGGCTGAGAACCAATCGGTAATGCCGTAGGCAAGCCCAAAGCCGACATAAAAGACTTCAGTTTTAGGAATATCAACCTTGTCTCTACCGTCATCCCAAGCCTTATTGAAAAAAGAAACGCCGGGTGTAACATAAAATTCACCGCTTCTTGCTGAAAGAGCTTTTGCGTCTTCCGCAAAGGTGTTGGCTATCACCATAACAACCAATACCGGAAACAGAATAAACCGTTTCATATCAACCTCCAAAAAAATGATTATGGTTTGAATATACAAGGGAAAGATAAACTAACAATAAACAAATATTAAAATGTTTATAAAATCGCAAACCACACGGTTTATTGGGTGTGTAGACAGCCGATTATAATAGCAGGAGGCTCTATGACTATCAAACGCCGCATATTCATTTCAAATATACTCATGATCTGTATTCCTTTTGCGTTGTGCGTCCTCTTTTCTGTTGGTGTCCGATTTATAATGGTGCAAGTCTACCGTAACGGGAGTAGTCAGTTGTATAACAACGAAATCTTCTATGAAGCGCGGCATGAATTGCAACGTATCGGTAGACGTTTTTCAGAAGACACTGTCGTGGCAAATGCCAATGATTTGAAGGTGATCGCCGAGGATTTACAACAACAATTCTTGAGATACAACATCTATTTTGCGGTATACAATGGCGGTAGATGGGCGCTCGCTCCGCCAAGAGAAACCAAGGCGCTGTTTGAAGCGGCTTTGTCAGAGGCGGGAAACCATATTGTATCGTTTGATACAACTGCGGTATATGTACAATCCATAGACGATGTTAAGCTGATGGCGGTTAGTTATGACTATCATCTTCTTAA
This sequence comes from Treponema sp., assembly GCA_031264475.1. The sequence goes on from JAISEA010000026.1 coordinate 4,433, forward strand.
CGATATTAGCGTTACCTCTGTAGTAGCCGCGGGGATACTGTCCTTCTGGATTTTGATCATTCTTGTGCATACAACCAACTTCTTTCTCACGCGGAGTATGATAAAAAACATTGCTGTCCCTCTTGATACACTCTGCTTTGGGGTTAAGCAGATTCAGAACAACAACCTGAGCTTCCGCCTTGAGTACAAGAACAACGATGAGTTCTTGCCTATCTGCGGCGCTTTTAATGAGATGGCTGAGCGGCTTGAGGCAATGGCGGCGGAGCATGATAAATACGAGGAGAACCGCCGTGAACTGCTTGCTGGCGTCTCCCACGACCTTAGAACCCCGCTCACGTCCATAAAGGCGTATCTTGAAGGTATTGAGAAAGAGATCGCGTCAACGAAGGAAAAGCGTGAGAAGTATCTTACAACGATTAGGAATAAAACTAACGATATGGAACACATCATTGATCAGTTGTTTTTATTCTCAAAACTAGATATAAATGACTTTCCCCTTGTCATAAAGAATCTTAACATGGGGCTGTTTATACGTGATGCGGTATCTGAACTTTTTGATGGATACTTTAAGCGGGGAATTAGGATAAGCCTAACTGAAATTATGCAAAACACCTTTGTGAATATTGACCCCGTGTTGTTTTGCAATGTCATTACCAATATCCTTGAAAACAGCGTATCCTATAAGCAGACGGAGCAAGGGCATATTACAATCAGCGTGATCAAAGTCAACGATCAGGTTGAAATACGTCTAGCTGACAATGGTCCTGGCGTGCCGAAGGAATCGTTGGAGAAACTATTTGACGTGTTTTATCGCGCTGACCCGTCAAGGAACACTAAAGGCAATGGGTTGGGGCTTGCCATTTCACAAAAGATAGTGAACCGTATGGGCGGTTCTATAAAGGCGGAACTACCTATGCGTGGTCTTGCAATCGTTATTTATTTACCGCTTGTACAAGGAGAACAGTATGAAGGTTTTAATTATTGAGGATGACGTTGATATTGCTGGAATTGAGCGTGATTTTCTTGAGATTGACGGCTTTGAAGTCGTACATGAGATGGACGGCAAGAAGGGGATGGCGCTTGCCCTTTCTAGTGATTTTGATCTCATCTTGCTGGACATTATGTTGCGGGGTATAAATGGGTATGAGATATGCAGGGCGATTAGGGATAAGGTGGACATTCCTATTCTGATGGTGAGTGCGCGCATTGAGGATTTTGACAAGGTGCGTGGGCTTGGACTTGGGGCAGACGACTATATTGCGAAGCCTTTCTCACCAGCGGAGTTAGTTGCCCGTGTAAAGACGCACATCAGCAGGTATAAGCGATTGAAGGGTGCGGATACAGGAGGGCGGGTTGAAGTCTCTGAGATTGATTTGGGTCGTTTGCGAATAGTTCCTGCCATGCGCCGCGTCTATGTTGAGAATAGCGAGATAAGCCTGACCAATAAGGAGTATGAACTACTTTTGTTCTTTGCGTCTAACCCAGAGATTGTTTTGAGTAAGGAACGTTTATATGATAAAATATGGGGAGAAGATATGTACGGCGTTCTTGAAACGGTTGCGGTACACATTAACCGTTTGCGTGAAAAGATCGAAAGGAATCCTGCCAACCCCCACCATATACAGACTGTATGGGGAGCGGGATACCGCTTCATGGTATAAGCAAGCATAGTCTATTCAATTCTCTAGGAGGGGGGGCGCTATTTCCAAAACAAAGATGGCACACAGTCGCCTTTGAGACGCGCCCCCCTGTCTCCAGCCCGCGCAAGCGCGGTCTTCCGCCACCCCCCCACCCAACTAATCGGGATTTCTCCCCACACACCGCCTATGTGCCTACCAACACATGACTATATGTGTGCCTACACACATAACTAGTGTGTATGAGACACACGCTACTAGCGTGTGAGTGGCACACTCTCTAGTGTGTTGATGACACACGCTACTAGTATGTGTCCTACACACTCTCTAGTGTGTGTGTGGCACACACTAGAGAGTATCTCTTGACTGCTTTAGTGTCAGACATCAACACGTGTAACGTGTATGTCTGACACATTACCATCAAGTTTTATCTGTTGACACGGTGGTAGTTCTGTTTGTCAAGTTGTAAAGTATCGGCGTTGACCTTCTTGTAAGACATACGAAGGCGATGGCTCTTGCCGTCAACATTCATTACTATATTGATTACTCCCTTTGACACGGTGTATGTGCCGCCGACACTCGTTGACATTGCCTCACCACGCTTACGTGACTCGGATTCAATAGCTTTACGCGCTTCCTCACCATCTTCCGACATGGAGAATGTCCCATCCACGTTGAACTGAAACGTCAAACCCTCTTTCTCATGCCTCCACATCCCAGTAACTTCCGACAACAAACTATTACCTTCTTGGGCAAAAGCCAAAATAGGCATCCAAGCAACAGATACCACACAAAACACCAATAAACCACTAATCTTTTTCATCTCTTTTCTCCTATTATAATATATAATAACCAGCGACAATTACGCCGCAGTCCTACGTCGTTGTCCCAGATACATACCTACAGCAACAAGACAAGTAATAACCACCATAAATATAACGATCATAAACCAATATGGAACTACTGTTCCAAAGACATTATATACCTTGTAGTTGACAAACACCTCGCCGGTCAACGTGATAGACCCCATGCTAAAGTCAATGATCGGCTGAATCATCCGACTAATAGTCGTACCAAGAGCAGACAGAGCAATGTTGAGAAACAGCACAATAAGACTCACGCCAAAAGCCACAAGCAGATTAGCCGTTCTTGAAGAAATAAAGGCAACGATCAAGGCGTATACGACACCTGACACCAATAGCCACGCAATAGAAACAAGCGTAAACTGCCAATTAGAAAACCCAAAAGGCGCGCGGACATAACTAGGTATAGATCGTAACGCCGCTGTTCCACCTTCAAAAGTGCCGACTGATAGGAAACCGAAGACAAACGTAGCAATCAGATAAGCGGCGATTATACAAACAGCGGTTACAACAACTGCTACTATTTTTGCAGTTACGATCTTCTCCCGTCCGTGGCGCGAACTAAGGATGAGGTTATCCATACCCGTACTTGCCTCGACAGAAAATACAGGTGCAATGATAAACGCCAACGGGACAAACAGCAGGAACAACATAACAAAATCGCCCCAATTCTTAAAAAGATTGTCCCATAACACCGTATTGGCAAAGTGTGGCTCACCAAGTTGCCGTTCAATACGTAACTGATTTTGAGTCTTCCAGTATTCAAACGAGTCATTTTCTCCCGCTTGTTCTAGGGAAGCGAGCTTCTTTTCTAATACGTTTGTGCCATAGGGTTCTCCTAGACTATCCATTGGCGATCCGTTGTAATACTCATCAACATGATTAGCAAAATGTGCATAATCCACGTTGAATTTGGCGGTCGGATCGCTTGAAGTGCCGTAGTAGATCGCTTCTTCATTATCGCCGTATCTTTCTTTTAAGCCTTCGTAAACTATACGGGCTTCCTCTGCCTTTTGCTGGTTTATTGGTCCGACAAGTGGAGCGGCTAATTCAGCATATATTTGGTAATTTGCCTTATCGCCTACTAGAAAGTAGGTTGTACCAAATCCAATTGCCCCGTAGATGGCAATCAAAAACAACAGCATGATGATATTTCTTCTATTGAAGAACAATTTCCGTAGTTCAAATTGAAACAATGACATAAAATTCTTTCTCCTTTAATTATAGTCCGCGGATAGGTCGGACTGTCTGGGTGATACTTTTCCCTCAAGGTTGTGTTTATTGGGTAGGTAGTTGAAAATGTACAGGTAAGCGTCTTCTAAATTGGGCGGCACCTGAACAGCATCGTTGTTTGGTTTCTGTTCGTCAATTACTCGTACTTCCATAGTATTGCCTTTTGGGATGACGTTACTGATGACTGCGTTGTGTTGATATACGATGAGTTCACTCACCGGGATTTGGAATGTCCATACACAGTTCTCAATGAGGCGGATGTATTCTGTTCCTGTCTGTGGTTTCTTGATGAATCCATATTCCATCATCATTATTTCTTTGGCGATGCTGTCTACGTCTGAAACGATGTGGGTTGAAAGAAGCACGATTCGGTCTTTCGAGAAAGCGGATATTATGTTCCTAAACTTTATTCGCTCTTGTGGGTCAAGTCCTGCGGTAGGTTCGTCTAGGATGAGGATTTGTGGATCATTTAGTAATGCTTGGGCGATTCCTAGCCGTCGTTTCATGCCGCCTGAATAATGTATACAGCGTCGGCGTAAGTCACCGGTGAGTCCTACTGAATTAGTTAAATCAATAATTCTCATCTTTGATTCGTCTGCCGGGATGCCTTTTAATGCGGCGACGTATTGTAAGTAATCCCACCCTGAGAAGTCAGGATAAAAGTTCATGTCTTGTGGTAGATACCCGATCTTCGCTCGGTAGTCATCGCCGCAGGTGTTCTTGTCCTGTCCATTGATGAATACTTGTCCTTTTGATGGTTGCAAGATGTCAGCCAAGATACGTATCATGGTTGTCTTACCTGCTCCATTTGGACCAAGTAACCCGTAAACACCGTTCTCCATCTTAACGGTAATGCCTTTTAGTACCTCTTTGTCTCTAAAACTCTTGTAGATACTTTCCATGTGTAATTGCATAGTGGAACCTCCTATAGTCCAACAACAATAAAATAAGAGTAATACAGAAAGATAAACTCAAAATAAACTCAAAATAAACAATTCCTTAACAGCCGAAGGCTGTTTAAATACTTCTTAATGGTTGTTGTCCGAAAGGATGTACCGCTGACCCCGTCTTGACGGCTACACTTATAAAAAGCGGGGTTCCTTCTCGGTGTAAGCAAAGGCGAAGTCTTAAAATACTTGAAGGGTGTTGACAAACTAATAAGTATGAAGTATAAAAATCTAGGAGGAATAACTTCATGGGAGTATTCAAATTTATAAGGCGTTTTAAGGATATGGGCATAACAGGCTCGTTTTCCCGGTGGTATGATAAGAACACACGTGAGAACCGAATTGCTGAAATGCAAGAGTATGCAAGAGAGGTTGCGCGGCGCTTAACACCAAAGGCGAATGTCTTGGAAATAGCGCCTGGACCTGGGTATTTGTCAATAGAATTGGCGAAGATGGGCGACTACAATATAACGGGAATGGATATTAGCGCTGACTTCGTGGAGATTTGTAAAACAAATGCGAAACGGGAGAATGTTGACATAACGTTTCTTCAAGGCAATGTTTCCGCGATGCCTTTTGAAGACAATGCGTTTGACTTTATAGTTTGTTCAGCCGCGTTTAAGAATTTCAAGGAGCCTATCTTGGCGTTGCGGGAAATGTATCGTGTATTAAAGCGCGAGGGAATTGCGTTAATAATTGACATGAGAAGAGACGCGACAAAAGAGGGGCTTAAAGCGGAAGCCGTGAAGATAAGCAAGTCAGGTTTTGAGCGGCTGTTTATGATACAAACGTTCAAGAGTTTGTGTAGATATGCGTATACAAAATCAGAAATTGAAGAAATGATAAAACAAACACAGTTCGCGCAAACTGACATACAAGAATCAAATATCGGTTTTTATATATTTCTACATAAATAATATCAGGAGGGGGGCGCTATTTCCAAAACAAAGATGGCACATAGTCAGCCTAGTGTCGCGCCCCCCTGTCTACAGCCCCGCTTGCGCGGGTCTTCCGCCACCCCCCAGCTAACTCACGTAGTTTCTGACTGCAAAGTCAGTTGACAACCAGTCCCACTTCGTAGTCTATTTGTTTCGGCGTTTTCAAGAGTGCGCCTCCTGAAGAATATTGCGTGATTACCTGCACGCAATATATCCCAGGGAGCAAAGTTGGCAACTGAATAGATAGACGGGTAGGGTGATTCTCGACAAAGTTTCCTGTTAGTTTTTGCTTTGTCCCATCAGCCACATTCACAAGATACAAGCCGCAAGAGTCATCTTTCCCCGCTACCTTGATACGGCTTCCTGTTATCACTATAACGCCGTTTGAAGTAAGCGTTTCGTCAACTGCGCCGCTAGTAACATCCAGCACATCGGCGATATAGGAACCGCCTTCCGCTACTCCTTCAATCTCAACCGTAATACGGCTCAAAATATCTCGCAGTTCTTGACGCTTGCGGAACGTAACGTCTACGTGGTTCTTTTCCTTATCTACACCATCGGTTGCGTGTTCAAACGTGCCGCCGATCTTCGGATGTATTGAGAAGTAGTCATTTTGCACGCTGAAACCATCCGCTAATTGATAGAACATCTCGTCAAAATACGCCTTAACCGCGTCCACCATCGTGTTGTAGTTTAGGTTCGAGCCACCGCGAGTAACCGCCTCTGTGCAAACTTGCTCCGTTGTCAAAGTCCTCTCTGTCTTTGCACGAGCGATATACTTACCGCCGTGTTCAAGGTAATTGAGATACAGCCACGCCTTAACAGTGTGGAGTATATTCCGTAAATACGCTAATCCAGCCATAAAAGCCTCCAAATATTTAGTCGCCGC
>JAISEA010000084.1 GCA_031264475.1 Treponema sp.
CGTTGTTAAGAGAAATCGCTTTTACCTTGCAGGAGTTTTCACAGGGACGTTTGATGTTAATAACAGCGGAATACGGACAGACTTTTGCACAGAGACCGCACTCAATACATTTGGATTTATCAATATGCGCTTTCTGTTTGTGATCGAAGGTTATCGCGGCGCGTCTGCAAGCTTGCTCGCAACGATGCGCCAAACAACCCCGACAGGCGCTGGTTATTTCGTAGCCGCCGGCTGGACAGTCGTCGCAAGCAACGTCTATTACCTCAATGACGTTGGGATTACCCTTGTCGCCGCCTATCGCGGCTTTTACCCTTTCGCCCAAGATGGCGCGTTCCTTGTAAACGCAACAGCGCATGGTAGGCTCTTTGCCCGGCACGATGATTTTCGGAATGGCAAGTAGGTTTTCATATAAATCATCTTTCCATGTATGCCGCGCCACTTCGCAAAGCACGCGGTATTTTAAGTATTGTACCTTTGTATCAAACTTCTTCGCATCTTTCATATCGTTGGTGTCAATCATAGTGTACCTCCACTATTTTTCCGGTCTCTTTGAGGTTCTTGGTAAGCGTTTCTACCAGCTTAAGCTTCATAGTTATATCTATAGGCAATCCTTGGTGTGCGGAATTGATGCTTTGTCCCACAAAAAAGCGTATATGCGTAGCCTCTTCAAAGAGAATGTTCGCAAGCAGGGACGCGCCGTCCCGCTTCGTAAAGTATTTCGGCGTAAGGTCTGTGGCGCTCTTATACTTTTCGCTTAATGCAAGAAGCTTCCGCAAGGTCAAGACGCCTTCGGTTGTAAGATCAACGCCTTTTATATAACCTATGGGCGGTACGTCCTTGTCGGGAAAGTCAAGCGCCGAGCTTATTTCCTCGTGAAGTCGGCGGGCGACTATTTGAGAACTAGTACCGCCGCAAACCACTTTTTTCCCTTTGTCCGCGAGGAATTTATCAATATAAAAATCGTCTTGGGTTTTATCAACAGGAGGACCTACCATGACGCTCACCGGCGCGGCTTCCCTGATTTTTACAGCCGCGACCGTGGTGTCGTCTCCCGGTTCGCCTATGTAGAGATCGTTGCACGCGCCTCCGAGCAGGCACGCGATACACCGCGCGCTCATTGACCGCTTGATCGTCCGACTAAGGTACTCCATCACATCCTCGCGGAGCCAGCCCAAGTTGAGTACCTTGCCTATGCCTGCGTGGATAACGCCATCGCTCATAAGAATTATACAGTCGTCCTTAACCAGATTCAGTTCGCTTATGTATACGGTTTTCCCGAAATAGTTATGCTCTGTCCTGTTAAAATCAACACACTGCCCTTCGTGAAAGTATATGGCGGCTGGATTATCAAACTCAAAAAGATAGCCGCGACCGCTCGTGTCCACATAGACCACCGAGAAAGTCGCGTAAGCGACGCCGCGCACTTTGCACACCGGAAGGGTTTGGATAATGGTACTGATACATTCCTCTAATTCGATGCCGCTGGAGACCATAGTACAGAGAATCTTTGAGGTCAGCGTGGCAAGGATGTTTGCTTTAACCCCGCTTCCCAAGCCATCGGCAAGGACTACGGTGGTATATCCATCGGCGCTTACCGCTTCAACCTTGTCCCCGCAAAGCTCCTCGCCCTTCTTGTTCAACGACGTATAGCCGTTTTCCAAATACAACTCCATTAGGCGTCCTCTGACTCACGGAGCAAGGTCTTCTTGAGTTTGAGCAAAGCCACCTTCGTTTCGGCGGTGGTCTCGCCCAAGAGCGAGGCTATTTCCTGAGCAACGCGCATTTGTTTCTTTATTACGCCGTCCGTTGTATTCAGGGTCTCGTTTTTTACTTCTATGAGTTGTCTTTCAAATTCCACCTTATCCGAGATGTCTTTATACACGCCGAACATGATCTTATGTTCCTGTAGCAGGATGATTGACACCTCGGCGTACTTGCCCGTCTCGTCAATGAATACCTTCTTTTTATGTATGCTTTTGCCCTCGTTAAACGCGATGAGGTACTCGCTACAATTAAAACAATCAAACGCATACAAACCTTTTGGGTCTGTTGCGGTTATGCCGAGAATCTTGCGCGCGTTCCCGTTTAATTCCTGTATTTTGTAATCACTGTCAAGGAGGATGATACCGTTAGGGCTGTTCTGAATTATCTCATAAGACATCGATTCCGCGCGGGTACGCATATAGGGGATACACATCTCTATAGCGGCTAACCCGTTAAACACAGCCAGAGCCTTTTCGCGGCAGGTCGAGTATCCGCACGCGCCGCAGTTAAGCTCATCCTCTGGTTTGGTCTTACCGCTTTTAGCCAGAATAAACCGAATGTCCCGTTCACTTGGCTTTACAAACCGCGTGGGGAGCGGCGGATACCCCACCGATAAATCAACATCGCGCGGCGCTGTTTTCTCAGGCTCCGCTTCCGCGTCCAGCAAATTCTTATTGACGTAATCCCTTATTTCCTTATTCGCCTTGATCGCGCCCCCAGCGTTTTTCAGGATACAGGGTCCGTTAATGCACGCATATTCACAGCAATTCATCTCAATAAACAAACCAGAATACGCTTCTATATCTTCAAGGAGTTCAAAACACCTCTTTACGCCGTCCACCGCGACGTATTCATACCCATCGGGAGGGTTTATGAAAGACTTGATTATTCCGCGGCTAATGGGATAATACTTGGCGCGGTTCATCGCTCCCCCGAAAATTGCCTTGATGTCTGACACCATAGCACGGGACTCTCCCACGATAGGGCGAGACTCTCCCACGATAGGGCGAGACTCTCCCACGATAGGGCGGGACTCTCCGACGATAGCGGGAGACTCTCCCACGATAGCGCGGGACTCTCCCACGATAGCGCGGGACTCTCCCACGATGGCACGGGAGTCTCCCACGATAGGGCGAGACTCTCCGACGGTAGCGCGAGACTCTCCGACGATAGGGCGGGACTCTCCCACAATCGGGCGCGGCTCTCCCACGATAGCGCGAGAGTCTCCCACGATAGGGCGAGACTCTCCCACGATAGGGCGAGACTCTCCCACGATAGGGCGAGACTCTCCCACGTTTCTATTGGTAAAGAGCTGGCTCAATTCCTCAAAAGTCAAAACCGCGTCTATGATTCCGCTCTCAGCGGCTTCTCTCTTTTTTGCTATACACGGACCTATGAACACTATCTTCGCGTCTGGAAAACGTGCCTTTAAAAGTTTCCCGTGCGCTATCATGGGGGATACTACCGGAGCCAAGTATTTCAGAGCTTTGGGGTAGTATGCCTGAATCATGCGGTTTATTGCGGGACACGCGGAAGTGATAAAATTCTTGTATTCGCGCGTCTCTAAAATACGGGCGTACGCGGCGCTGACAGACTTGGCTCCAACCGCCGTCTCCTCTGCGCGTGTAAAGCCAAGTTTAGTAAGGGCAAGGCGCAGTACTGAGAAATTCTGTACGCCGAAACTGCTTACAAAGGAAGGCGCGACCGAGGCGATCACCTGCCCGCCTTCGGACAGTATCGCCTCGGTTTTTGCCGTTTCAGAATTAACTTTTTTCGCGTTCTGCGGGCAGACGCTCGTGCAGGTGCCGCACAGAATACAGCGCTCCTCAACGATATGCGCCTGATGATTTTCAATTTTTATCGCTTTTACCGGACATTCGCGCAGACACTTGAAGCAATCTTTACACCGCGCCGTCTTAAAGTCTAAATATTCCATGTTGTTCCCGTGGTGTTCGCCTTGGGCGTCCGAAGACGAACACCACTTCCGCGCCTATGCGTGAACATTAAGCACAACGTTGTCAAAAAAGTCCTGTATACTATCGGGTTTTACCGCATAATACGCTTCGTTCACCATTATAGAAACGCCGTCCGAATTACATTTACCCATGCAGAACGCGCCGCTTAACTCAACTTGCTCGCTCAGCCCGTCGCGTTTAATCAAATACTGCATCTGTTCAACCACCTGTCTTGAACCTTTCAAATGACAGGAACTTCCAATACAAACGGTTACTTTTGTCATAACACTACCCTCCATCCTTTATTCATAATCAATAACATCGATCCAACGCAGTAAGAATTCCTTTTCTTCCTTCTTGCCTTTTACCATCTGAGACGCGGCGACTATGGGCATCCATTTCTGCACGTATTGTTTAGCGGTATCGCTCTTTTTACAGAACAGGTTAAGGTATTTCTCCGCGCCTGATATGTCCCCGGTTAGCCAGAAAAGAAGGTAGGTTCTTGCGGCGTCCGCTCCAGCATTGCCTTGAGTTGCGTGCGCCCAATCGATAATATACGGGCTATCGTCCGCTGAAATAATGATGTTGCTCGGATTAAAATCGCCATGACACACCTTGCTGTGTTTCGGCATACTGTCAAGCCTCGTATGCAGATCATATCTGGTCGTCGCGTCCAAATCGGCTTGGGCTATCTTCCGCGCCATCTTATCCCTCAGCTTATTAAGTAAGGGCGATTGCTTGGACTGTACCTCCATTTGAAGGTCTACAAAAAGATCGAAATACTCGTCCTTCTTTTCAGGGTTTTCCTGCATAAGCCGTTCCAGTGTCTTGCCTTCAATATGCTCAAGAACTATCGCCCATTTGTTTTTGACTTTCGTTATTTCAAGTAATTTGGGGATTCTCAAGCCCGTCTCTTCCACACGCGCCTGATTCAGCGCCTCGTTGAGCACATCGGCTTTGGAATAATTCTCATCAAAGAGCTTAATTACCTTGCCGCCGTCTCGATAAACCGTCTTCGTATTGCGTACGGCTATAATCTTATCCAGCTTCATGTCGTCCTCCTAATTTTGTCCATAGTATGCGTTGAGATACATCTGTTTAATCTCACTCATAAGCGGATACCGGGGATTTGCCCCGGTGCATTGATCGTCAAAAGCCTGTTCCGTCATTTCGTCAAGCCTATCAAGAAAATCTTGTTCGTCAATTCCATAGTCTTTTATGGTCTTCTTAATACCAATCCGCTCTTTCAGAGTGTCAATGGCTTTGATAAGACCTTCGAGTTTTTCAGAGTCGTTTTCGCCATGTATTCCAAGATAATCCGCAATCTCGGCGTAACGCGCCAATGTGTGCGGGTGATCGTATTGGGGGAAGGTCCCCATTTTAGCAGGGGTTTCAGCGGCGTTGAACCGCAGTACCTCGTCGATCATAAGCGCGTTGGCTATACCGTGCGGCAAATGGTGAAAGGAACCTAGTTTATGCGCCATAGAATGGCACACGCCGAGAAACGCATTGGCAAAAGCCATGCCCGCCATAGTAGCGGCATTAGCTGTTTTTTCACGCGCGACCGGATCGTTTTGCCCATCATCGTAAGCGCGTGGGAGGTATTCAAACAGCATTTTAAGACTCCGCAGAGCCAAGCCGTCTGTATAGTCCGTTGCCAGCATCGCCGCGTAAGCTTCCAAGTCGTGGGTTATCGCGTCTATGCCGCTCGCGGCTGTGAGTCCTTTCGGGGCGTTCATCATCATATCCGCGTCAACCACCGCCATGTTCGGCATCAATTCATAATCGGCAAGCGGGTACTTCACGCCTGTCTTCTCATCGGTTATGACGGCGAAAGGCGTTACTTCGCTCCCGGTACCTGCTGTTGTCGGCACGGCGATAAAATAAGCCTTTTCTCCTTGTTTCGGGAATGTGTAAACCCGCTTCCTGATGTCCATGAACCGCATAGCAAGGTCCATAAAATTAACTTCCGGATGTTCGTACATGACCCACATGATCTTTGCCGCGTCCATAGCCGAACCGCCGCCTACCGCAATGATACAATCTGGTTTGAAGGTGTTCATAGCCGCGGTTCCCTCTTTTGCGCACGCTAAAGTCGGGTCTGGCTCCACGTTAAAGAACGTCGTATGGGTTATTCCCATTGCGTCTAGTTTGTCGGTAACGGTCTTGGTATAACCGTTGTGATACAAGAAGGAGTCCGTAACTACAAACGCCTTCTTTTTACCCAAGACGGTTTTTAATTCCTCCAGTGCGACCGACAGGCATCCTTTCTTGATATACACCTTTTGCGGGGTCCTGAACCATAGCATATTTTCCCTCCTTTCCGCGACGGTTTTGATATTGAGTAAGTGTTTAACGCCAACGTTTTCACCGACGCTATTTCCGCCCCATGTGCCGCACCCTAAGGTAAGTGACGGGGGGAGTTTAAAGTTGTACAGATCGCCTATCCCTCCATGCGAAGAAGGGGTATTTACTAGAATACGGCACGTTTTCATCCTCGCGGCAAATTGAGACAGCTTTTCCTTTTCTGTTATCTGGTTGATATAAAGAGAAGCGGTGTGTCCATAGCCGCCGTCCGCGATTAGTCGATCCGCTTTCTCTAAAGCGTCGTCAAAACTCACGGCGCGGTACATGGCTAGTACCGGGCTTAACTTCTCGTGGGCGAATTCCTCGCTTATGTCTACGCTTTCTACTTCGCCTATGAGTATCTTTGTCGACTCAGGCGTTGTTATTCCTGCTAATTGTGCGATTTTCACTGCCTTTTGTCCGACTATTCTTGCGTTCAACGATCCGTTGATTATGATGGTCTTTCTTACCTTTTCCGTTTCTTCTGGGTTAAGAAAATAACATCCGCGCTTGATAAATTCCGCTTTGACCTTATCGTATATCTTATCAAGGGCGATTACGGATTGTTCGGACGCGCAAATCATGCCGTTGTCAAAGGTCTTGCTGTGTATGATGGAGTTTACCGCGACTAGTACGTCTGCGGTGTCGTCAATAATGGCTGGGGTATTGCCTGAGCCTACGCCTAATGCTGGTTTTCCGCTGGAATACGCGGATTTCACCATGCCCGGACCCCCGGTCGCGAGGATAATGTCGGCTTCTTTCATAAGGGTATTGGTAAACTCAAGGCTCGGTTCGTCAATCCAGCCGATTATTCCCTCTGGTGCGCCTGCTTTAACCGCGGCTTCCAGCACGATTTTCGCTGACTGAACGGTCGCGTTCTTTGCCCGTGGGTGAGGGCTGATTATGATGCCGTTTCGTGTTTTCAACGCCAGCAAGGTCTTGAATATCGTGGTAGATGTGGGGTTGGTGGTTGGTATAACCGCGCAAATCACGCCTATGGGTTCGGCTATTTTCTTTATTCCATAAGCCTCGTCCTCTTCCACAACGCCGGTTGTTTTTGTGTGTTTATAGGCGTTATAGATGTACTCTGAGGCGTAATGGTTCTTTATCACTTTGTCCTCTACAACGCCCATCCCGGTTTCTTCTACCGCAAGTTTCGCAAGCGGTATTCTTTGGTGATTAGCCGCAAGAGCGGCTTCAAGAAAAATCTTGTCCACCTGCTCTTGGGTATAGGTCGCAAAGACTCTTTGAGCCTTCCGTACCGTTTCAATAGCCAATGTTAATTTCTCAAGGCTATCGATCTTTTCATATATTTCATCCATATTCTTCTCCTTCACGCACGAAGTGCGTTTAAATACTTCATAACGGGGCGTTGTTTGAAAGGGGGCGCCGCTTCCACTGACTTGACGGTTGCGCTTGCACACCCTTCGGGTGTTTAAATACTTCACAATGGTTGTTGTACGAAAGGGTGCGCCGCTGACCCCGTCCTGACGGTTGCGCTTGTAAACAAGCGGAACCTATTCTTTGTTAGAAGGAAGCGCCGCTATCCCCGACATGACAAGCTTTAAAACACCCGAAGGGTGCGCCACTGACCCCTTTAAAACACCCGAAGGGTGTTCATTGCGATTCCTTTGTAAGAATCTCCTTTAATTGTTGGGATAATACGGCAAGTGAGACCGCCATATCCTCGTTTTTAACCGCCACGGTATCAGGCGTTTTTATATGCGCTGGCGTGAAATTCCATATAGCCCGTATCTCTGCCTCTACGAGAATATCCGTTACCGCCTGCGCCTGTTCTTGCGGCGTGGTTAGTATCGCTATTTTTATATTCAGCTTTCTTATGGCGCTCTCCAACTTATGGATGGGGAGGATTCTCTTTCCGTTGATTTCCTTTAATACAATGTTTTCATCAACGTCAAAGCCCGCAATAATATTCAACCCGTACTTCTCGAAGCCTTGATACCCCATCAAAGCCTGCCCCAACTTTCCCACGCCTACGAGTACAGCGTCTTTTGTGTTGTTGTACCCCAGAAAGTTTTCAATATCTCCGATAAGCTCGTCAATGTTATAGCCGATTTTAGGCTTACCGCCTTTCACAATTGCAAACGAAATATCTTTTTTTACCAAAGACGGATTAAGCGAAAGAGAGTCCGCCAAGGCGACAGACGATACTGCTGTGTATCCTTCGGCTTTCATATCGTACAACTTTCGCGCGTATAACGCCATTCTGTTAAATACCGCAAGAGAAACCAGCCCTTCGGAATTTACCACCGCATAACCTCCTTCCTAAACAATATGTATAGATATTTTTATAACGATATAAAAATATACGATTATCAAATCTTTGTCAATAGTTTTTTGATCTTTTTTTCACAGGCACAGCCTGTTTAAATACTTCGTACGGGGTGTTGTCCGAACGGACCCGCTTCCACTGACATGACGGTTCCGCTTGCACGCAAGCGGAACCTCCGCGTTTCTGATACCGCCGCACGTCTCGTCTTTGCTAACTGCTAACTGCTACCTACTCACTACTACCTACTACCTATTCATTAGTAGGAGGGGGCGCGTCTTTCCCTAAACGGAGGGCGGCACACAGACGCCCTTGTGGTGCGCCCCCCACGCTCCAGCCCCCCTTTGGGGGTCTTCCGCTACCCCCCAACACCCGAAGGGTGTTTCAATACTTCACCCGGGGTGTTGTCCGAAAGTGGGTTCCGCTTCCATTGACAGGACGGTTGCGCTTGTAAACAAGCGGAACCTCCGCGGTATCTGATACCGCCGCACGTCTCGTCTTTGCTACCTACTAACTACTACCTGCTACCTACTACCTGCTAACTATTCACTGCTACCTACTACCTGCTAACTACTACTTGATTATGATCCATTGCCAATCAATTATGAGCCATTACCAAGTATTTATGGGTTACCGCCAAGTATTTATAAGCCGTTGCCAATTGATTATAAGTGGATGACAAGTATTTATGAGCCGTTACCAATTGATTATGAGCCGTTACCAAGTATTTATTGATTACCGCCAAGTATTTATGAGCCATTGCCAATTGATTATGAGCGTCGGCAATTAATTGGCAGAGGCTGGTAATCAATTATGAGTCGTTGGCAATTGATTATGAGCGTTGGCAATCAATTGGCGGAGGCTGACAATTGATTTGCAGAGACTCTCAAATAATTGGTAATGAGTGAAAAATAATTTGTGGGACTTGACAAATAGTCGCGAGTCGCTCATAATTAATTATGAGCCGTTACTACTAAATCTTGAACGGCTCGTAAGGAGTTTAAGATGTCTGAAAAGAAAGTAGTCGTGCCTAGTTCGGACGATGGCTTTGACAAACGGTTTTTGCTGATTACCAAGGTAGTCGGCAAAAAGACCGCCGGAGGAAGCGCCGCGGAATGGAAGCATATCCCCGCGGAAAAAGTGGAGGAGCTTGACGGCGCCTGCACTGCATGGCACGCCGCCTTTGTGAAGATGGCGGAACCCCATACTTCCGTGGAGACCGCCGAAAAGAACACGGCGCGGTCAGCGGCGGAGCGGATTTTACGGAAGTTTATCCAGCGGTATTTGTACAACGCGGACGATGTGATAACCGACGCGGACTTAGAAAGCATGGAATTGCCGCTCCACGACCACGTCTACACGCGGCACGGTCGCCCAGAAGAACACGTGGAACTGGAGACCCGCCCCCATGAGGCGGCGGAAATTCGTATTGACTACCGCTGTGTGGAGACAGACAGTCGGGTGAAACCGCAGGCGAGTTATAAGGGGCTGGTGCTGTACTGGAAGGTGTTGGAGGACGGCGAGTCCGCGCCCACGCCTGAAGAGTTGCAGTTAAGCCGCCTTATTACACGTAGTCCGCACATTGAGCGTTTTGACAGTAGTCTGCGGGCGCGGCGTGTCGCGTTCTCCGCCGCTTGGGAAAATGGTTCAGGCGTGGAAGGCACGCGTTGCCCGTGCGTCATCGCCATCATTCCGTAAAGGCATACGACTTGGGCGGCGCACCCTTCGGGTGTTTTAAAGCGTCTTGCTGTGCGTACAACGAGTAGGTTCCGCTTGTTTACAAGCGCAACCGTCAAGACAGTGGACGCGGCGCACCCTTTCGGACAACACCCCGTGTGAAGTATTGAAACACCCGAAGGGTGTTGGGGGGTAGCGGAAGACCCCCGAAGGGGGGCTGTAGCGTGGGGGGCGCACCACAGGGGCGTCTGTTCGCCTCCCCCCGTTTAGGGAAAGATGCGCCCCCCTCCTCCTTATTTTGCCTGTGCGACTTCGCTTCGCTTGTCGGGGTCAGCGGCGCTCCCTTTCTAACAACACCCCATATGAAGTCGTCTAACACCCGAAGGGTGCGTTTAGGGAAAGACGCGCCCCCCTCCTCCTTATAGTATTGAAATAAGGTAAGATACCTGCTATTATGGTAAAATGATGGTAAAACATTTTTTCATACCGTTGCCACTCCTGCCGCTGTACCTGATTGGACTGTTTTTTCTTTCGGACTGCTCTGCTGGAGATACCCCAGAAGAGGCGGCGTTTCAAAAAAATACCGCCGTTTTGGGCACGTGGTGGT
Source organism: Treponema sp. (assembly GCA_031264475.1). The sequence continues at coordinate 10,640 of JAISEA010000084.1, forward strand.
GGGATACCAAAAAGGACGACAGGCAAGACTTGCTGGAATTTGCCGCG
>JAISEA010000120.1 GCA_031264475.1 Treponema sp.
ATTGAAGAAAGAAATGATTTGGCAATCGGTAAGGAAAATGCCTCGATGAATTTTGGTTTGGGTATCCATTCAAAAAGAACCATGTTTAAGTTCCTAAAGAACAGGTATATACCCATACCCGTTATAAGAGACCCTAATGATACCAAGCCGTAAAGCCGTCTGCTCATTTCAATCCACTTTTACCTGTATACGACCCGTGTCGTATTCTTTTGCGGCGGTTCTCATAAGCAACGCCTATGTTTTTAGAACACTTTCCGCACTATACGCTGTTACGTGGGCGTATCCCAACCGAAACGCTTACCAGCGCGTCCTCCGTATTTAAGCGGAGAGCCACTGCGTTGGCGCTATAAATTTTCTACATCCTTCCTACCTCCTTTGAAAAAGAACCGCGCCGCCGCCTTCGCGGTTAAACACCATTCGGGTGTTTTAAAGCGTCAAGACGGGGACAGCGGTACACCCTTTCGTACAACACCCCGTGTGAAGTATTTAAACAGCCTTCGGCTACCCGAAGGCTGTTACGGTATCACTGCTGAAAAAATATCGCTCCATAGTCCCTTCTTCCCCGTGCCGCCCTCCCACCTCGCCGCGAAGTAGATACGCTTGCCCCTTTCGTACTCGTCAAAGCTAAATTCTAGCGGGTTTCGTGTCGCAAACGCAGAATGAAGTAAATCGTTGATATGCGTCGGCGGCGTTTCCGCCATTACCCAGAGACATTCAAGCCCGTGTACCCCCGCGGGCTTGCCCCAGTATCTTGCGGCATTTTCACGAAACCTGAGACGCACGACACGCGGGTGCGGCGTTTCGATTTCTATTTCAGGAATCGTTGTCGGCGCAGGCGACGGACTTGGCGGTTTGTAAGGCTTGAGGTGCATAGCGACAAGGTCAGCGGTCGTTATCGCGGGATTCCTGCGAATACGGAACTCAATCAACTGCCGCATCTTTTGGATCAGAGCCGTTCTTGCGTCGTTGCGTTGGGCGATGACGACGCTGGTTCTGGTCGCGGGATTTTCCGATTGGGCGAAGAGCGCCTTGAAAGCGGCGTAGGCCGTCTGCAAGTCGGTCGCCTCGGCATCAGGAATGTCCCAGCGCGTTTTGTTAGCGATTACAGCGGCGACTAGATCATCAATGAAAAGAATGAATCCGACCAAATTCGTTGGAATATAGTCCAAAGTCAACCTCCTTTAGAATGGAAATATAAAGGATAAAGCTAAAATATGAATAGTTCAAATCGAGGTTTGGAAGTCTTAAGTCAAGGTTTAGAAGTTTCAAGTCGAGGTTTGGAAGTTTCAAATCAAGGTTTGAGAGTCTTATTCCGAGGTTTGGAAGTCTTAAATCGAGGTTTGAGAGTTTAAAACCGAAGTTTGAAAGTCTTATGTCGAGGTTTAGAAGTTTCAAATCGAAGTTTGAAAGTTTTATATTTAGAAGTTTTAATTCAAAGTTTAAGTGAGAGTCGCTTCGGGAAATGTCGGATTTATGTATGGATATTAGTCTAATGAATTCTGCGGGGGGGGGGGATAAAGACAAATCCACTATTTTCTATAGAAGAAAGAATTGAGGTATTTAATAAACATTTGTCTTTGATAACCACAGCTAAATACATGAAAATACTATATACTAATATAGCTTTCTTTGTCAAGCGATTTTTTAAAAAATAGGAGAGAAAAAGAGACTTCTTTGCGGTATCTTTGCCGCTAAATTATTTATATTACATTGACAGGATTGACAGGGATGTTGCGAAGGGTTTTACCATTCCTTAGGCTTAAAATCCGGAGGTTCGGGAAGCCGAATGACCGACTCTCCCGCTAGTTCAAGCACATAGAAACCAGCCTTATGGGCCGCCTCACGCGCTCCCTGAGTTACTAGACCTCCAGCCATAGCGCCAAGTAGTTTCACGTTTGGTGAAAGTTGCGCCGGCGGATATTTTAATACCCGCGCCATGCGTTCTATATGATGGGCAATATCTTGAGTGTCCGCCTCCCGTTTTACCTCAACCGCCATAGCCCACTCGGTATTCACGAGCAAAATGTCGATTTCGCTTTTCAGCTCGTTCTTTTCATTGTAAATAGGAAGCCGACGGTATGCCCTTTGCAGGTTATATTCAGGGAATTTCTCCCAGAGACGCGCGGCGATAAGCGTTTCAACCAACTCGCCTATCGAACGGTTTAATCCGCCGATATTATTTGACATTGCGGCGATTTTAGCGTCAAGTTCTTTTTGTCGCTGTTCCCATTCTCTCTGCCGCTGTTTCCATTCTTCCTGCGATTTTACGAAATCAGCATCAAGCTTTTCGTGCCGCTGTTTCCATTCTTCGTGCGATTTTATGAAATCAGCGTCAAATTTTTTGTGTCGCTGTTCCCATTCTTCCTGCCGCTGTTTCCAATCAGCGTCAAGTTTTTCGTGCCGCCGTTCCCATGCTTCCTGTGATTTTACGAAATTCGCCCAAAATTCTTCCGGACTAGGAAGATTTGTCAATATTTCCGCAAATGTTTCCATAAAAGCCTCCTAATACTTACAGTGTACAACAAGGGTGGAAGAATTATAAGGGAAGAAAACCTCACTGTGTCTCCATATTCAAGCGGAGAGGCGTTGTGTTGGCGTTATCTTCTTTTGGCATGAACGAAAGCGTCAGGCGCGGATCAAATAAACGCCGCCGTTAATTGAAAAAATAACAGCAAAGCGGTTGATATTTATGGCTGTATTGTGTAGTATACTTTTTTATCCTCTTTACTTATTTTCCCAATATTTATTAGACTACCTTCAGGAGACGTGTTTATGAAACTACGCAAGAAACTAATAGTCATTTTTATTCTTATCTCTATAATCCCTTTTCTTGCAGGGATAGGGATAATCCTTCTGCAATCAAGCAGTACCATCCGACCAAACTCTCATGGCTTTCTTTCGGCATATTCAACCGCCGTCGCCCGGGACATTGGAGCGTTCTTTGAGCGGAAGATCGGACTCATGGAATCGGCGTCCCTCTTTCCCGGACTGGCGGAAATGACCTGGGCTGAAAAAAAGCAAGCCCTGACCCTTTTCGGTAACGAGCTTGCCCGCAACGACCGCATCAGTACCTATCTGTATTGCAATCCCGACGGCAGTTATTACCGTTCCGATAATCCGGGGAACCCGGCCTTGGACGGACTGGTGACCGGAAATAACAATGATCCAAACTCGGCGCCGACCCTCCTCAATACCCGCGATTATTTCGTCTACCTCGTGGGAAACAATACGACCGGAGAGCGCCGCACTTATGTTTCTAACCCTGTGCTTTCCCGATCAACCGGGCAAAAATTCATGCTCGTCGGTTCGAGCGTCATTGATCAAGCCGGCGGTACGGCGGGACTCCTCGGTATCTATATTGAAGATCATACCATAAAGGAACTGCTGGATGAGCTGACCGCCAAGATCAGGGATGATTTCGGAGATCGGCTCGCCCTTTTTGTCTTTTCAGAAAACAATACTATTCTATTTCACAGGGAATTTGATCCCGCACAAGGGATGTACACCGAACGGGCTCTGAATGTAAACGAGGAGCTTACTATTGACAACCTCCCGACTAATTTACAGCGAGCTTGCAGGGAGTTGACGACCGATTCTGCCCTGTCGTACCGTAACGATACGAGCGGAGATCAATACTACATGACCAGCAGTCCGGTGCTGCGTACAGGCTATCGGGTCGTTTTAACCATTCCCGAATCGGTGCTCTACGTTACCCTCTTGGATATTCAAAGAACTGCCTTGATTGTCCTTGTCGCCACCGCCATTGTTGTTTTTCTCCTTGCCTTTCTCTTCAGCGCCCGGCTTACCAACCCTATTATCAAAACAGCCCTTGCCCTCAAGGATATTTCCGAAGGCGAAGGGAATTTGACCAAAACAATCGAGGTCAGTTCAAAGGACGAAGTAGGCGATCTGGCCCGGTACTTTAACGCAACCCTGATAAAGATCAGAAATCTAGTGCTTGTCATCAAGAATCAGGCGGACGCTCTTTCTGACATCGGTAACGAGCTTGCCGGGAATATGACCGAGACTGCCGCGGCGGTCAATGGAATTGCCGCTAACATTCAGAACATCAAGGGTCGGGTTATCAACCAGAGTTCTTCGGTAACGGAAACCAACGCTACTATGGAACAGATCGCGGTCAATATAGATAAACTCAACAGACATGTGGATCGCCAGAGTGAAAATGTCTCCCGCTCTTCCTCGTCCATTGAGGAAATGCTCGTCAATATCCAATCCGTTACCCAGACCCTGATTAAAAACGCCGCCAATGTCAAAGGGCTAATGAACGCTTCCGAAGTAGGACGTATGGGTCTTCAGGAAGTCGCGGAAGATATTCAGGAAATAGCCCATGAATCGGAAGGGCTTTTGGAGATCAACGCGGTAATGGAAAATATCGCCAGCCAGACGAACTTGTTAAGCATGAACGCGGCGATAGAAGCGGCGCACGCGGGCGAGGTGGGCAAAGGTTTTGCGGTGGTGGCGGATGAAATAAGGAAACTAGCGGAGAATTCAGGGGAACAATCCAAAACCATTACAACGGTGTTGAAAAAGATAAAAGACGCCATCGACAAGATTAGCAAATCTACCGAAAGTGTGCTGAACAAATTTGAAGCCATAGACTTGGGGGTCAAGACCGTATCGGAACAAGAAGAGAATATTCGTAACGCCATGGAAGAACAAGGGGCGGGGAGCAAGCAAATCCTCGATGCCATCGGTCAGTTGAACGACACTACTCAAATGGTCAGGGACGGCTCTACGCGGATGCTTGAGGGAAGTGGACAGGTGATTCACGAGGGGAAGAATCTGGAACTGATAACCCAGGAGATCGCCAATGGAATGAACGATATGGCTGTCGAATCGGAACAGATCAATACGACGGTAAACAAGGTCAACGAGATTAGCGGGCTGAACAAAGAAAATATCAACGTCCTGGTCAGAGAAGTGGCGAAGTTCAAAGTGGAATGAGCAGTTAGCAAAGAGCAAATAGCAGTTAGTAAAGAGCAAAGACGGGCTGGGTTTAGAAGCGATGTCTGACACCGCAGGCAACGGGCGGGGTTTCGGAGTGATGCCTGACACCGCATAATAAAGAGTAGATAGTAAAGAGCAAAGGAAGACTAGCGGCAGATTTCGTACGCGAAGCGGGGTGTAGCAGTCCCGATGTCTGACACCTCCGCGCCGTCCGCCACAGGCAGGCTGGCGCTACCCCGCAATCATAAGCCCGTGTCTGACACCTGAAGGCTAGACTTCAGAGTTTAGATTCTAGTTGTTAAGGTTTAGATTCTAGTTGTTAAGGTTTAAATCCTAGTTGTTAAGGTTTAAATCCTAGTTGCTAGAGTTTAAATCCCAGTTGGTGAGCTTTAAATCCTAGTTGTTAGAGTTTAAATCCTAGTTGTTAAGGTTTAAATCCTTGTTGTTAAACATTGAAAATTAGGAGTCGGATTCTGGCGTTGAGAAATTTGTCTTTAAAGACAAGGAATTCAGCTCTGATGTTTAGAAATATAACTTAAAGGTCTTAAAATGAGGCGTGGATTTTAAGAGATTAAAGACAAATTGGCAATTATACACGCACATATACCTGACACCAAATAACAAAGAGCAGTTAGCAAAGAAGAAAGCGCCCTTCGGTGTCAGACACACGCACGGGGACGGCGTAACCGAATTGGGGGGGTGGTGGAAGCCCGCCCCTTTTAAACCCACCGCGTGGGGGCGGGCTGGAGACAGGGGGGCGCACTACAAGGGCAGCTGTGTGCCAGCCTCCGTTTTGGAAAACCGCGCCCCTCTCATACACCGCCTTCCCTAAGCAGAAGGGTTATCCAAGCCCAAGACTTTCCGCGCAAGCTCGCGGCCTTTCTCTTTTAGAACGAGTAAATCTGTTTCTGTAGGAAAACCCGCCCATTCATGGCTTTCGAGGCTATTCCATTTGAGCGGCATGATTGCAGTTTCATATTCTTTTTTTGCGCCACCTACCCAGCCAAAAGAGCCGATGCGAAGAACAGTCTTGTTGAAGATATGTTTACGCCGGAACAAGTCGATAACATACGCCATCGGAGGGAACATGGCGTATTCATAGGTCGGCATAGCAACTACTAAGCCCGCGTTTTTATAGGCGTCCGCAAGAATATAGGAGACGTCTTCGTCCGGTGCGTGGTGAATGGAGTACGGGACGCCTTCTTGCTCAATGCCTCGAATCACCGTGTCAAGCCCTACCTTGGTATTGCCATACATAGAACTCCATACAATGGTTATCTCTTTCTCACCTGCTTTGGCGTATGAGGCGTATTTGGCATAACGGTCGATAATGACTTGGGGATTCTTTCGCCAAACAACCCCATGACTTGGCGCGATACATTTTATATCGAGTGGTTTAAGCTTTTCAATCGCCTTCTCCGTGAACAGTGAGAAGGAAGAGATAATGTTCGCATAATAACGGAGGCTCTCCTTCTCAAAGGCGGCGTGTTCAGCGTCAGTAAATTCGTCGTCGAAGACTCTGCCGCCAAGCTTACCAAATGAACCGAAAGCATCGCAGGAGAACAGTACACCAGTCGCCGCATCCCACGTAACCATAGTTTCAGGCCAATGGACGTTAGGCGTTTCAAAAAAACTGAGAATATGGTCCCCGCCCAAATCTAATGTGTCGCCGTCTTTCACAGCGTGGACGCCTTCATTTATATTGTAAAAGGACTTCAGCAAATTGACGCCTTTTGCTGTAGAGACTATTTCACATCTCGGATTCTCACGGCGGAAGTCTCGCAAGAAACCTGTATGATCAGGTTCAAGGTGATTCAAGATGAGGAAATCTATATCCTTTAGGGAAAGGTCAAGGGAAGCCAAAGCAGAAACAACCTGTTCCGACGCATTGGTCCAATCACTTGTTAAGTCAATGAGAGCGATCTTTTCACCTTTGACTACAAAACAATTAAGGGAAACTCCAGACTCTTTGATGGTCCATATTCCTTCAAAGAGTCCGGGACAACCTTCTATATCAGCATAAATACAAAATACTGAATGGGAAATACGAAAAGATTTCATATATACCTATAAGATTCTTAAACATAAAGCTTATAAAAAACGGATTTTCAGGGACATCCCCGGTAAGACTTGAAATAAAAGGCTTTATGGGAGATTTAAATCATAATTAATGTTTTAAAACGGAAACAACACGCTCTAAAACCTTTTTACGGTCAAGAGGTTTGACAATGTAACTCTTTGCGCCCAGGAGAAGGCATTTTTTTACCACATCTTCTTTTCCCAGGGCACTCACCATGATTACTACAGCGTTTTTGTCGAAATCCAGAATCTTCTCTAAAGCAGAAACGCCATCCATAATCGGCATAGTAATATCCATAGTGACCAAATCAATATTGGGGTACATTTCCTTATACCGTTCCAATCCTTGAGCGCCATCGGCGCCTGTTCCAGCAACTTCAAAGCTTTCTGATGTAAAAATTTGACTCAACTGTTTTGCGATAAATATGGAATCATCAACCACGAGAACCCGGAACGGAGTTCCATCGTCTTTTATTCCCTCTGGTTCTTTCTTGTCTACAGGTATTTCTGTCTTTGCTACCATGTGGTACTCCTCTATTAATATAACTATACGTTAAAATTTATTATATGTCAAGTGCTTATTTTAGTCAAGTTATTAAAGCCCGTTCTTTTTGTTTATCGGCTCTTTTAGGAAGAAATGAAAGAGATTAGCGTTAGAAAACGTATAACCTTATTATTTGCCTTTTGTAAAGGAATGCGGCGCAACCGGAGGCTGTTCCTAGTTTCGGTATTGTGACAGAGGCGGGCGTACGACTTCCGTCTACAGGAAGCGCGGCGTAGCTCAGCGTCCCACCGCCGCCTCTGACACCGCCGCCAAAAAAAGAGGCGGAGGCGCTTATGCGCCCCGCCTCTTTTTCCTTTACCTTCCTCGCCTTGACAACTTCGCAATGTCTGACACCGAAGCCTATGATCCGCGGTCCTAAACGTCTGGCACCAAATCGTGAGTCGCCTTCCAATACACGTCTGGCACCAAAAACGTAAGCCTTCACAACGCGCGTCTCTTCGTCTACAGGAGGCACGATCAGGAACAGGATCGCGACACGATCAGGGACAGGATCGCGATACGATCAGGGACAGGATCGAGGCGCGATCAAGGGCAGGATCGAGGCACGATCAGGAACAGGATCGCGACGCGATCAAGGGCAGGATCGCGACACGATCTAAAGCGGAGTCGCGTCCGGTTTTATTCCACGACAAGGGACAGGGCGTAGGTTATGGTGCGGGGTTCCTGCACCAGCGTTTTTGAACTGGAATAGCGGGTTATTACCTTGAGCGTGTACGAGCCTGCGGCAAGGGCAGGGACGCGGACTATCAGCTTCTTGGGCAGGTTCTCCGTTATCTTGTGCG